>CAZNMP010000204.1:0-6178 GCA_964573875.1 uncultured Planctomycetaceae bacterium
GCTGGGAGCCGCATCGGTCCTGCTCGGGGGGGCGCCGGCGGTGAAATCCCAATAGCCTTGCCAGCCGCGATTTTCGATGTACGTATGATTAAAGGGACGCCAAGGAGCCGGTCCGAGCCACAGATCCCAATCGACGACATCGCGTGCCGGGGTCGGCTCGCCGGGAAGCCATTCCGATTTGATGACCGGATTGTAGACGGAGGCGTAGAGAGTTTTTAGTTTGCCTAGCTTGCCGCTTTGGGCAAGTTGAACGGCCGCTTGATAGTTCACGACGCTGCGCCGTTGCGTGCCGGTTTGAAAGACGCGGCCGGTTTTCTGGATGGTATCGTCGAGCGCTTGGCATTCGCCGATTGCCAGGCCGCAAGGCTTTTCGCTGTAGATATCTTTTCCGGCTTTGGCTGCCAGAATGGAGGCGGGCGCGTGCCAACGGTCGCCGGTACCGATCAACACGGCGTCGATGTCGGATCGTGCCAAGACTTCGCGGAAATCGCGATAGATCTTGCTGTCGTTATTGCCGTAATGCTTGTCGACGAGCTGCTTGCCGGCCTCGCGACGTTTGGCCTGTACGTCGCAGATCGCCACGCACTGGCAGTCGGGCTGTTTGAGAAAGCCATCGAGATCATACGTGGCGCGCGGCCCGATGCCGATCACGCCGAGGGTAATTCGTTCGGAGGGCGCTGCTCGGCCCGCCTCGGCTCCAAGCGCCGAAGCCGGCACGAACCAAGGCAGCGCCATGGCTGCTCCCATGGCCGCCGATTGTTGTAACATATTGCGTCGTGAGATATTTTTGATCTTTTCAGACATGCTAAATCCTTCCTCTCGAAGGGCGAGAGGTGAAATCGGGGGTAAATAGGGATCGACAATCGAAAAAGCCAAGGCCGGCTTTTTCACACATTTGGTAATTCGTAGCCTTTGCGACGCGGACGGTCGATCCAGCGGTTGGCTTCGTCGTCGCCGATGAATTGTTCTTTGACGGGATCCCATTTTAAGCGACGGCCGCCGACCCAGCGGGCGATGTTGGCCAAGTGGCAAACGCTGATCGAGCGGTGGCCGATTTCGACGTCGGCGATCGGCATTTGGCGGCTGCGGATGCAGTCGAGCCAGTTTTGCAGATGCCAGCGGGCTTGCCACAGCGCGGTCTGGTCGCTCCACTTCTTTTCTTCTTGGGCTTCATCGACTTTTTTCAGCAGTTCGACGGCGATTTCCTTGGGATTCGACGCGAACTTGTTGCGGTTGACTTCGAGTTTGCCTTTTTCGCAGACGAAGATGCAGCCGCCCCAGGCGCGTCCTTTTTCGAGCATAAAATGGACTGGGAGTCCGTTGGGATACAACATTTCGACTTTGCCGTCGGGGCCGGGCGAGGTTGCCCAAATTTCGACGGGCCCACGGCCGTCCATGCCGATTCCCCATTGCAGTTGGTCGATGCCGTGGGCGCCCCAGTTGGTCATTTCGCCGCCGTTGAAATCGCGTCCGCTGCCGCCCCAACGGTTGTTGAACGGCCGCCATGCCGCTTGATTCAGCCACATATCCCAATCGAGGCCGGCGGGCACAGGCTCGGCGGCCCCCACGTCGGTTGTCGAGGGACCGCTACCGGGATAGCAGGGGGCTTGGACTTCGAGAATTTTGCCCAAGGCTCCGGTGCGCACCGCTTCGCAGGCGATGCGGTTCATGGCCATCGAGCGTTGCTGTGAACCGACCTGGAAGACTCGCTTGGTTTTCCGCACGGCATCGACGAGGATGCGGCCTTCGCGGACATAGAGCGTCAGCGGTTTTTCGGCGTAGATGTCTTTTCCGGCTTGAAGGGCGTGCATGCAGGGCAACACGCGCTGCCATTCTTGCGTGGCGATGATGACCGCGTCGATATCTTTGCGTTCGAGGAGTTTGTGATAGTTTTGGTAGACGGGCCAGTCGGCCTTTTTGCTCGCTTTGAATCCTTCAGCCCGGGGAACGTTACAATCGCAGAGGGCGACGATTTGCCCATCTTCCGGCAATTGGTTGAGCAGCAAAGAGGCGCGGCCGCCGACGCCGATGGCTCCGACGGTGATGCGATCGTTGGCGCCTGGGTGGCCGTCGGCGGCCAAGACGTGGCGGGGAATAAGGTAGGGGGCTGTGAAGGCACTGGCAGTTCCGGCAATTCCAACTTTCAATAACTGACGCCTTGTAAGACTGCTGTGCATCGTGGAAATCTCCTGGAAAGAAAGGACTCGATGTGGTCCGATAATGGAACGACTCGAAAATGGGTGGGAAGTGGTGAGCCGGGGCCGGAGGGGGTAATTTTCCCCTAGGGGGAACAACGGCATTATGGCTTTGGGATTTGGAGAAGTCAATCAATTGTGGTGAAGCGAGCGGGAAAGGCCGATAATTCGAGAGCGGAATGCAAAGGATGGCAAAAAGCCGCAAAAAAGCCGTGGCGGGGGTATCGGCGCAAGATGCGTTGAATTAAGATAGAGGCTTGGCCAATCAAGCCGGTCGTCTAGGCGTCCCCGCATAAGCGGGGAATTGAGGCAAAGTGGCCAAGGTTTGCGGTCTGTTTCGGCGGTAGGGTGGTGGGGAAAACGAAGAAAAAATTTCCTTGTAATTTTCTCCAATAGCCCATTGACGCCTCTGGACGACAATGATAGGATCTGAGGTTTCCCGCCTGTTCGGCGGACTAGATTGAGTCGCAGGAAAGAAATGCAACGGGGCTGGCCTGAGGGGCAGCCGGATGGAAGGCGGCAGACGCAACGTGTAGTTGCATGGCTTTGCTGGACGTCAATAAGGACTGTTGTTTGGCAAGTTGGCGGGCGAGTTTACCCGGAGGGCTTCCGTGGCTGGTCATACAAGTGAAATTATACGGATTCGGATGGAAGCGTACGATCACGCGATTCTGGATCAAAGTGCGGCGGATATCGTGGATACGGCGAAGAGGACCGGTTCGGTTGTGCATGGGCCAATTCCCCTGCCGACACGTGTCGAGCGGTATACGGTCCAGTCTAGTCCTCATATTGATAAAAAAGCCCGCCAGCAGTTCGAGATCCGCACGCATAAGCGGCTGATCGACATCATGCAGGCGACGGCCAAGACAATCGAAGCTTTGAACAAGCTGAGCTTGCCGGCCGGCGTGGATATCAAGATTAAGGCAACTAGCAGACACTAAAAGTAGACAAGGGCCGGTGGTTCGGGGTTCATTGTTTTGCCCTGAATTCGAAGCCCTGAATCCTGAGCACTGAACCCTGATATGAACTGGAAGCTAGACGGGTAAATCCGGCCGAGGGTCGGTGTTCCTGTCGGCGACGTAGTATAAAGGCAACGAGCGATGGTAGTAGGACTGCTCGGCCGCAAGGTCGGGATGACGCAAATTTTCGATCAGACCGGTCAGGTCATTCCTGTGACCGTGATCCAAGCGGGTCCATGCCACGTCCTGCAGGTGAGGACGGAGCAGAAGGACGGCTATCAGGCCGTTCAGTTGGGATATCTGGATAAGCCTCGTCGCCTAGCTAGCCGCGCCTCTCGCGGCCACGTCGCAAAGTTGGATAGCAAACGTCAGAAGAGTCGCTCCGCTGCAGGCGTTGAAGCGATTTCAAAGGCCGATTGCGAGCCGCAGCGTTTTATTCGTGAATTTCGGGGAGATGCTGAAGGCGTTCAGGTTGGTCAGGAAGTTAAGGTTGATGTTTTCTCGCAAGTGCGTGCCGTTGATGTGGTCGGCATCTCCAAGGGCCGCGGCACTGCCGGCGTTATGAAGCGTCACGGCTTTGCCGGCCAGCGTGCGACACACGGCGTTAAGAAGGTGCATCGTCACGCCGGTTCTATCGGTTGCAACACCGATCCTCATCACGTCTTTAAAGGCCGGCGCATGGCCGGTCACTACGGTTCGGAACGTTGCACGGCCCGTAATCTCAAGGTTGTTCAGGTTGACGTTGACAACAACCTTCTTTTGATCCGCGGTGCGGTGCCTGGCCCGAACGGCGGCTATTTGATGATTCAGAAAACGAACAAATTGTAAGGTTTAGCCGCCGCAAAATCGCGGCGATGAGATAAGAACAATGGCCACGTTACCTATCTACGATCGATCGGGCGCCGAAGTAGGCAAGTACGAGATTGATCCGGCTCAGTTGGCGCCGCGCATCAGCAAGCAATTGCTGCACGATGCCGTGGTCATGTATCAGACCAATCTGCGTCAGGGTTCGGTCAAGACGAAGACTCGTTCGGAAGTTTCGGGTTCGTCGAAGAAGATGTATCGGCAAAAAGGCACGGGCAACGCCCGCGCCGGTTCGCGGCGCAGCGGCGTACGTCGCGGCGGCGGACACATTCATGCCCGGCAGCCGCGCGATTGGTCTTATCGTTTGCCGAAAAAAGCATTGCGTTTGGCCACGCGGATGGCGGTTGCGTCGCGCATTGCCGACAATGAGATCACGTTGATCGACGAGTTGAATTTCAGCCAGCCGAAGACCCGCGAAATGGCCGCTGTGTTGAAGGCGTTGAATCTTACCGGATCCACGTTGTTGGTGGCAGTGCCGGGTTATGACCTCAACGTGTATAAGAGCATTCGCAATCTGGAAGGCGTCGCGGTGATGCCGGTTTCGGATTTGAACGCTCTGAACGTATTGACTCCGAAGCGCGTGCTGATGACGACGTCGGCATTGGACGCATTACGCGAAAAGACAACCACGAAATAAACATAATTACTACCGCGGCGAATGTCGCGGAACTGTGACGAGGAACGAACAACCATGGCCCGAGACGCCACCAAGAATGCCCTGGAGTTGCAGCCGCACCAGATCATCCTTCGGCCGCTTGTGACCGAAAAAGGGATGCACAAGGCCAGCCGCAACAACGCGTATGCCTTCGAGGTATGCCGGATGGCGGGCAAAGACGACGTTCGCCGGGCAATCGAGCATTTGTTTGAAGTAAAAGTCGTGCAAGTGAATATCCAAAACCGCAAGGGCAAGCCTCGCCGTTCACGGTTCCGCAGCGGAACCACGAACGCCTGGAAAAAGGCCATTGTTACATTGGATCCGGAACATCGAATTAACTTCTTTTAGTGTTTTCAGTTGTCAGTGATCCGTTCTCCGTGGAAGGCAAGCCACACGACGACAAAAACTGACAACGAAACGATAGATAACTGATAACTGAAAACTCAATACGCAGATCACTTCCATGGGAATTCGCAAATACAATCCGACGACGCCAGGCCGCCGCGGGGCAACCGTGAGCGATTTCGCCGAACTGACTCCCGGTGCATCACCGGTCAAGAGTTTGCTCGCGCCTAAGAAACGCAAGGGCGGTCGTAATAACCAGGGTATCGTGACCGCACGGCATCGTGGCGGCGGACATAAGCGTCAATTACGTTTGATCGATTTCCGCCGAAACAAGGACGGAGTGCCGGCCACGGTTGACTCGATCCAATACGATCCAAACCGTACGGCCCGCATTGCGTTGCTGCATTACGCGGACGGTGAGAAGCGATACATTTTAGCGCCGGAAGGTTTGAAAGCGGGCGATCAAGTATTGAGCGGCGCGGACGCACCTTCGACGGTAGGCAATTGCTTGCCGCTGTCGGCGATTCCGTTGGGCTTGGAAGTGCATTGCATTGAAATGCAGCCTGGCCGCGGCGGAGTGTTGTGCCGTTCGGCCGGCGTTCGTGCAACGCTGGCGGCACGCGATGCCGATTGGGCTCAGATCAATTTGCCGAGCGGTGAAATTCGTCGCGTGCCGGCGACCTGCCGTGCAACGATCGGCATGATCGGAAATTCGGATCACATGGGCATCGTACTGGGCAAGGCCGGCCGGAAGCGATGGATGGGCCGTCGCCCGCACGTCCGCGGCACGGCGATGAACCCGATCGACCATCCGCACGGCGGTGGTGAAGGTCGCACGAAGGGCGGTCGGCATCCGGTCAGTCCGACGGGCAAGTTGGCCAAGGGCGGATCGACGCGTAAGCGACGGAAGGCATCGAACAAAGCGATTGTACGCCGCCGCAAGTCTCGGCGTTATGGACAATTGAAGATTAAGTAGAGTTATCAGTTTTCAGTAGTCAGTTATCAGATTTGTTAGCTGCCTGAAAACTGAGTGTTGAAAACTGAAAACTTATAACTGACGACTCATTATGGGAAGATCACTAAAGAAAGGGCCTTTCGTAGCACCGAAGCTGTATCTGAAAGTTCAGAAACAGAACGACGCTGGAACGAAAGATCCGATC
>CAZNMP010000205.1:0-6124 GCA_964573875.1 uncultured Planctomycetaceae bacterium
CGTTTGAATTGATCGATCAACTGAAAAGTCGTGTAAACGACGTGCCAGTTAGCTGTTTTGCCCCTTACCAGACCTTTGTAGAGCGGCTGAAACGCCGCGCATTGCCCGGCGGCGTTCTATATCAAGTACAAGGCGTTCCAAGCATCGACGCGGCAAACCGGCTGATGGACGAGGTTCTCGACTATCGCGTGTAGAACGATATCCGTGCTCAAGAAAAAATTATCCGTCGCGGGGGTCAGTCCGCGACGGGTTAAATTGAATCGGCGAAAGTATGTTATTCGTTGTTCGAGTGAACGCGACAGGCGCGGGCTCAAACAAGCTCTTTCTTAGCGCCAATCAGCGTCCGCATCCGCTCGGCAAGCAACGCGGCATCGAACGGCTTCTTGAACGTCTCGTTGATGCTCGACCGGTCGAAGCTCAAGGAACTGCCGTCGTCAGGCAGCAAAGCGATCAGAATAATCTCTGAAAATTCGCTGTTGCGGCGCAGATTCTGACAGATCTGAAGCGCTTCGGTGCGTCCAATCGAGAAATCCACGATAATACAGTCGGGATGGAAGCTCTCGGCTTGAATCCCGGCGTCAAAACCGCTCGCGGCCACGGCGGCTTTGAACGAACGTTCGAGGGGTAGTTCTCGTTTTAGGTTCTCGATCAAAACTTGATCTTGAGCCACTATGAGAACTTTGGCCATCGCTTCATCTTCCAGATCGCCCAAGGGCATCCCATGTTCCTTAAGGAACTTAATGAGATATTCCCTCGGAATGCGTCGGTCTTGCGATCCGGGGATACGATACCCCTTCAGCCGGCCCGAGTCGAACCACTTACTGACGGTGCGCGGGGCCACCTTGCAGATCTTGGCGACCTGACCAGTTGTGAAGACCTTCATCGCAGGCTCTCCGATATACAATTCACATTGGTTTGGGTTGGGTCTCGATAGAACAAATGCTCCATCGAGCGTTTAATAACCCCTTTTGAAACCCGCGGATCTGCTTCCCTCTCATGCTCCATCCTTTCCGTCACCCCGAAGGGCTTTCGGACATCCGCAAGTATCTGGGTCGGGGTTCTCCGTAATTCGCTACGTTGTCTTGGCTGTGGTTCAGCTCCTTCTGACCCGCGCCGTACTTACTACATCGGCAATCAGGGCATTCGGAAGCCAGAGAAAATCCGTAAAATAGAGAAGGTTGAGTTCAACCAAACTATTTCGATTCACTCCAACTTCTGACACATTCTTCCGGCGACCTACGATCGGCAGAGGCGGGACATTCCAAACCCTATGCCCAATGGAGAATACAAAGGCACAAGGCTAAGGCGTTTAAGCCTTTAAGGCAGGTTCCCCCCTGCGGATCCCCTGATCCCATGTTCGGTGTGAGTCGCATACCGACTTCACCTTGGAACAAGGTTTCCGTAAATGTACTTCGATCCCCGCGGGGGTAAGACTTTAGAGACTTTCTTCGGTCGTAACGAGCAATCCAAAATTATCAGTGCTGACGGACCTGTCGATCGTTCACATTGGAGAAGTTATAACGCCCTAAACTATTATGCAGATTAGGTTTGTTGCTTCAAACCGCAAAAACCTTGCCGATTGGAGAAAATTTATGGGATCCTAGAGCCCGGAAAATTTTTCTCCAATTATCTGGCTCAACATCAGACGCCATCTCTACACTCCGAAGCCCAAACTTCGGAAGACCAGCCTGGAAAACCGCTCGAATTCTAAAAATCGAAGCTTTTAGAAAATGGATTCCTAGACCGGCACATGGAAACAAGGCAACAAAATTACTTCGCCGACACTTTTTTGCCGCTCTCGTTCTTCACGCTCGCCTGATATCCCGTCGGCACGCTCAATTGATACTCAACCTCGTCGCCCTTCTTCTGCCACCGAAGATGAATGGGGCCATCCGGCGTGGGAATATCGCCCTCGCAGAAGTCCAACGAGAAATCGTTGAACTGAACCAACACTTTCCGGCCTTGCGTATCCACGGATCGCACGCCTAGCACGTCGCGATAAAGCGTATGGACGATATGCGAGGCAAAACCGTGGTCGCAGCTTGCGCAGGCGTCGGTGTTTTCCCAAAGTGTGCCGGTTCGATCCGCCATGTACAACAGATAGGCAATCGATTCGTCCAAAATCTGCCGGCTTCGGCCGTTTTGCGAAAGCAGCTCCATCCGCAGCATGTTGCCAATGAACGAATTCGCGATATGGATTTCCGGAAACGCCTTGGTTTCCTTCCGATTAGGACCAAACTTATCGCGCAGCAAAGCCCACAAATCAGGATGACTTTGCGGAGTGGCCGCCTGGAAGAAGAATGCGTAGTATTGGCAAACCTCGGTTCGATTTCGGGTAACTTCGAGTTTGCCGTCCTTATTGCGCACGGCGTTATCCACGAAAAACTGACCATCGAACGACTGCTTCCTGATCGCTTCGAGAATCTTGTCGGCCTTGGCCGTCAGTTCTGGAATGTTGTAGGTGCGGCCGGCAGCCTTCAACGCCCCGGCATAGAGCATGTTGCTCGGATAATTCACGTCCTGCACGAACTGGGCGGCAGCCGACCATTCGACAAACACCCAGGACGGCAATTTTTCGAGCAAACCGTCTTTGTTTTCATATTTCTTAAAGAAATCAAATAGCTTCAACACTCGCGGCCGCAAAGCATCGACCGTCGCGCGATCGCCGCTCCGGACATTGTATTCTTCCAGTTCGACAACGAACCACAACGCCCAATTAGGGATATACACGCCGTCGTTATGATCCGCCGGATAGCACATCGGCAGCATCCCGTCGGGCAGAAACTCGAACTTGACAGGCAAGAGAAAGTTCTCGCAGAAATTCTGCTCTACCCGTGCATCGCCGCCAAGATCCTGCGCCACGCGAGACGTGAAAAAGCTATCGCAGAGCCAGCCGGCGCGTTCACGCGAAGGACAATCCATGAAAATATCCAGCGCGTTCTGGCGGAATGTCTCGACGCCCGCCGCAAAGATTCGGTTCAGCCGCTCGTCGCTCGATGCGAACTTGGCCTGCACCTGCGGATGGGCGAACTCGCGCAAATAGATGTTTTCGATCGCGCAGGCCCCCTCCAAACACAACAGCTTCACGCCCCGGAGCGTGTTAGGCTCGATTGCTTCCAGTTGATAGGCGCCCGGCTCCAATTCGTAACTGATAATGTTGACGCATCCAAGCCGCTTATAGTCCACGTCGTTGTTCGTGATGAATTCATCGAACATAAACCAAAGCCGCGTCTTCTGCGAGCAAGTCACCTTAGCGCCCAAAAAGCCCGTGCGATTGACGCCTAAATCCAGAATGCGATACTCACGCGCACTCAGCTTAATTGCATTGGCCGGCGCATACGGCTCTGGGGTTGTTGCCGTAGAAACGGATCGGAAGCACTGAGCCTCGATCGACGGAATCGTCGTCAACTCATTCTCCGGGAAACCTTTCAACGTCGGACCTATGCCGGTCAACGACCGGTCTTTCCAAAGGTCTTTCGGCTTCTCGATCGGCTCAACCTTCCCCGATGCAACGATCTTCGTCGCCGAATGTTGTGTATAGTCGGGATACAAAACCCGCCGCGGCAGCAGATTCTTATCAGGCTGCACGGCCGTTTCCGCCGCTACGTCAGCCACAGATACATCACTCCGCCAACGGTCGAAATCAGCCTTCAAACGATAAACTTCCGTAAACGGTCGCTGGAAGCTGTAACGCTGCACCTTCTGCACGCGATAATCGAGCAGCCGGACCGAAAACTTTTCGCCCGCTCCGTCGGTCGAGGCCAACACCCGATCACCGGCGACCACTTCCGCCTGAAGGAACGAAGGTTGATCCAACAACGAGTAGCTGTTCGAGTTGTAGCCGGCCACTTCGACGGCCACGAGATTTTTGCCCGGCTTGAGCTTCCCGGTCAGATCCAGTTGATCGACTCGATAAAAACCATGCGGCCCGCGTGCCGGTCCGCTGCCGAGGAACTCGCCGTTGATCCACGCCCGATAAATCGTGGCCGCCGCCACTCGCAATACAGCTTTTTCGCCGGCCTGCGCATCGAAGACCGCACGGAACCCGACCAGCAGATTCATTTCCTTTTCGCGGTTCTTCAACCAAATCGGTTTCGCGGATGCAAATTTGACATCCTCCGCGGCAAAGGCCTCGAAAACAACCAAAGCAAAAGAAGCTGTCAGAACGAATAGAGCGATAGTTTTCAAACGCATGATTTCCTCACCAACAATATAGATCCATGCACGGATTACAGCGTGATTATGGAGGTGCAACCCACCTCAGGCGTGTGACCGTAGTTTAACATATCACACAACCTGGAGCAACCAGAAGCGTCGGCATCCGTGATTCCAATGCGAAGTCGCGCCGTCGTTCTGCATGATGCTCAAAAAGCGCCGCTTCATGCTCAAAAAACGCTGCTTCGGAATCAAACATCCGACGCTTTTTTCGCGGCCTTCCGAAGCCGATGGACAAACGCGGCGAGGTCGCGCGACAATGGCATTTCAAAATGCATCGGCTCTCCCGTTATCGGATGCACGAATCCCAATTCGACCGCACAGAGAGCCAGTCGCGGAGCGCCGCTCACGTCGGGAATGCTCGGTCGAAACAACGGCTGACGATAGACCTTGTCGCCGCACAAAGGATGACCGTTTTCGGCCAAATGAATGCGTATCTGATGCGTGCGCCCCGTTTCCAATCGGCATTCGATCAAAGTGTAATCGCCCAGCCGTTCGATCGGCCGCACATGCGTAATGGCCGTTTTCCCGGCGTTCGGCAGCGTCGTGCTTCCACGCCGACCGTCGCCCCGATCGCGCGTCAATTGGCTTTCGATGGTTTGTGCAGTCACGGCGCCTTCGACAACGGCCACGTAACGCCGCTTGATGCTGTGAACGCGAAACTGTTGGCCCAAATGTTTTTCAGCCGCCGCCGTTCGTGCAAAAACCATCAGTCCGCTGGTGTCGCGGTCCAGACGATGCACCGCCCTGATGTGTCGCGGAGCCGCCCGGCTGCCGCGTGATTCACGCTTCGCAATAATCCGTGGCAACAGCTCGTCGAGCGTCGGCTGGCGCTGTCGCTGACGCGGCGAAAGTTCTCGCTCGTCGGCATGTCGGGTAGATGTCATTCCGGCCGGTTTTTCAATCACCACCACATGCTTGTCGATATAGCGAATCCGAACGTCATCCTCTCGAACGGGCGGAGCCGCCGAGTGTTGTTGCACTTTGACCACATCGACCAATCGCAGACGGTAGCCGGCGTCAACGCAAAGGTTGCCGTTGATCGTCACTCGGCGCGTCTTCAACAGTTGCCGAATCTCGGACCATGATTTGCCCGGCATCCAACCGCGCAGGCAAGCCGACACGGTTTCGCCGACTTGACGAGGCAGAACGCGAAAGATCTTATCGCCCGAGCTGGGCTTGGGTTTGGCCAATTCAGACACTCTTTCCAACTTGATCCAGCTTTATTGAAATCCGATTGCTTCATCCTTCGCAAAGCGAAAGATCCAAGGCAAACAAAAGATTTTTCACTTCACGAAGGTGTGCTTTTTTGGCATACGCTCCCTCTTACACCATACAAAGCACCGTATGCCAAGATGCCTCTGCCGTCAAGATCCCCCAGGCCCCAAAATCAACCCACTTTCAAAGAGAATCATTTCAAAACTATCCACTACAACCGTTTTATTCCGCATATCTCCACCTGTTTCATTTTTCGCCTTATTCCCCTTATCTCGAAAGCTAAACTTGATTTGCAGTAATCACACCTGGATGACGCCGTCATGGAAACGATCAGCAACGAAATTCCGGTCTCCGATAAAACCGATCCCGTACTTCTCGCCGCTTTCGAGCGAATCAAACGGCTAACGGCCGAGATGCAGGCGGCAGTCGGCCCAGCGCCGGCAGAAACAATATCGCAGGCCGAGCCAATCGCGGCTTCTTCCAGAACATCAGCTGATTCCTTTACGCCCACCGAACCTTCGTCATTCCTGGAAGCGGGCTTGACCGACAGCAACGTCGAGTCATTGATCCTCAAATTTCTGCTGTCTCGAGGCGACGCCACCGGACGAGACATCGCCGATCAGGTGAAGCTGCCCTTCGTACTGGTCAGCGAATTGCTCTGCGAAATGAAAAACGACCAACTGGTGGTCCA
>CAZNMP010000206.1:0-6106 GCA_964573875.1 uncultured Planctomycetaceae bacterium
CATACAGGCACGTTTGTCTACGACCATCCGGCCACGCGTGCGATGGCGCCGGACGGCTGGTGCGATGACGGATGGCTCCATCTGGTGGAAGGCGGCCGCAAGTATTCGTTGGAGGGCACGCCGGCTCGCCCACGCGTCATCATCCGTGCGCTGCCCACCTTGGAAAAAGTCACCGACGAGGCAATGCTGTTTGAAGTGGCGGTCGGGAAAGGCTGTCTCATTGTCAGCGGTTTGAATCATCAACGGGCGCAAGGGCGGCCGGAGAACCAATGGTTGCTGGCCCGGTTGCTCGAATATGCCGCCCAATTCCCTCAACCTAAGGCTCAATGGCCGGCGGCGTTCTTACTCCACTAAACTGTTCTTACGCTTGTAACATCATGACATTTTCAACAACAAGACGAGAATTTCTTGGAATCACGGCCGCAGCAGCAGCATCGGGCTGGGCAGGCGCTAGCCTGTTCGCAGCCGGCGCATCGGCCTCTCCCGGACCAAACGAAACCATTAACATCGGTATCATCGGCTGCGGGGGTCGCCTTCAGACTATCCTGGGCAGCTTCATGCACGCGCCCGGCACGCGGGTCGTGGCCGTTTGCGACGTTCATGCCGGGCACATGGCCGCAATTCGCCAAATGGCCGGCGGTGAGAAAGTGCGAGCCTATCACGATTACCGAAAGCTCCTTGATGACAAGGACGTTCATGCGGTCATCGTGGCTACAAATGCCCATTGGCACGTACTCTGCACGATCAATGCCTGCCAGGCCGGCAAGGACGTGTACGTCGAGAAACCGCTGAGCAATTTTGTGGGCGAAGGACGATTCGCCGTCGAGGCCGCTCGAAAGTACGATCGCATCGTGCAGATCGGCACACAGCAACACAGTATGGAACACTATCGGAAAGCCGTCGAAATTGTTCGGTCGGGCCGACTTGGCAATATCGTGGAAGTGCGGGCGTGCGACTGTGACCGATACGAAAGCGTCGGCCGTCCGGCCGACTGTACTCCGCCCAAGGAGTTGGATTGGGATTTCTACGTTGGTCCGTCGCCTATGATGCCGTACAACCCGAGTTGCTATGACAACTACGGCTACGATTGGTTCAAGATTTCCGGCGGCGGCCACCAAGTGGCCTGGGGCGTCCATCACTTCGACATCATCCACATGGCCATGGGCGTTCAATCGCCCAAGGCAGTTACGGCCCGGGGTGGAAAGTTCGCGTTCGACGACAATCGCCAATGGCCCGACACTTTTTCCAGCATCGTCGAGTATGGTCCGGGACCGGTGGCGAAGAATGGATTCCTTCTTCAGTACTCGATGCGAATCGGCAACCGCTTTGAGCATCGTTCGCATTCGAAGATATTTTTAGGCACCGAGGCTTCGCTATGGATCGATCGCGGCCGCTATACAATTGTCGGCGAGGGTAAGGGCGGCAAGACTGAGGAGGTGCTTGCTAGCGGCGACGAATCGCGTCACACCCAGATATTCCTTGATAACGTGCGTAATCATAAGAAGCCAGAAGCGGATGCCGAAGTCGGCAACAACGCCACGAAAGTGGGCCACTTAATGAACGTTGCCTACGAGGTCGGCCGCACCATCCGTTGGGACGGCGAGTACGATCGAGTTGTTGACGATGTTGAAGCCAACGCGCGCGTGCATCGCGCAGACCGCGCACCGTGGAAACTAGAAGTCTAAAGTGGCGGCATTACCGGACATAAAAATACTTGCACCAGCTTTACCAAGGAAATCACATTGTGGTCCAACGTCTATTGACCGGCATGCTTTTCTATTTTTTAACCTATGTTCGGTCACTGGGAACCGGCAGCCAGTGTTGGTTTGGACTGTGTCCCTACCATGATGCAAAATAGCCGTCAAAAAGAAATATCACTTTTTCTCAAGGAGCGACAATCGTGCGAAAAAAAACAGACTTCAATCGACGTATTTTTCTTAAAGCAGCCGGGACGGGGACAGTAGTGTTCTCTTCAGGCGTGCTAAGCCAGCTTACCGCAGCCGATTCAAAATCATCCAGCACAAAGCTCAACATCGCTATCATTGGCACGGCCAATCGAGCCTCCGCGAATATCGATGGTGTCACGGGTGAAAACATCGTTGCCTTGTGTGACGTCGACAAGAATTACCTCGACCGTATTGCCACGCAATTTCCTAAATCGCGTTGTTATACCGACTACCGCGAATTACTTGACAAAGAGGCTGGAAGAATCGATGCCGTGGTCGTCAGCACGGCCGATCATCATCATGCCCCGGCAACCATCCGGGCCATTCGCTCTGGCTTGCACGTCTATTGCGAAAAACCGCTGGCCCACTCTGTTCACGAGGCAAGAGTGATCTCGCGGGCCGCTAAACAAAAAGGCGTTGCCACTCAGATGGGTAACCAGATTCATTCAGAGAACAACTACCGCCGCGTGGTCGAAATCATTCAGTCTGGCGCGATCGGCGACATAGCCGACGTCCACGTTTGGTGCAGCAAGGGTTGGGGAGGCACCGCAGGACGTCCCAAGGGTGACCAGAAACCGCCTGAATCGCTCAATTGGGATCTATGGCTAGGGCCGGCGCCGGTGCGTCCTTTTGTGTCCGGTGCCTATCATCCCGCTCAATGGCGTCGATTTTGGGATTTCGGTCATGGAACGCTGGGTGATATGGGATGTCACCTGATGGATCTGCCATTCTGGGCTCTCAAACTTCGGTACCCGACGCAGTGCGAGGCTGAGGGGCCCGATGTCGATTCCGATGGATGCCCGAATGGACTCATCGTGCGATACGTGTTTCCAAGCCGCGGTAATCTCAACGCGGTGAAATTGACTTGGTACGATAATAGCTTGACGCCAAAAACCATAGCCGGAGAACGTATTCCAAGTATGGGCATCATGTTTGTCGGGACCGAGGGAAAGATGTTTGCCGATTACGGGAGCTATCGGCTCTTTCCTGTCGAGAAGTTTGCCGACTTCAAGCCCCCCATGCCGACAATCCCAAATTCCATTGGCCACTACGCTGAATGGATCAAGGCGTGCAAGGACGGCTCTGCCACGACATGTAACTTCGACTACACTGGTGCATTGACCGAAACGGTCCTCCTGGGCAGCGTTGCTTTCCGCATTGGCAAAAAGCTTGATTGGGATGGTGAGAACCTGCGGGCAACCAATTGCCCCGAGGCTGATAAGTACATCCATAAATTATATCGTGCCGGTTGGGAGGTCGCCTAGCAGCCTGTTGAAACCAATTGGGTGGCAATACATCTGGCTTTGTTGAAAACGCTCAGCGTTGTCCTAGACCAGTGAATTCTGACAATCTATTTGACGGAGAATCTCGCCCTCGATAATGTGGTGGATGATGCTTGAGGACCAATGACTTCGAGCCCATCGGACGGTCGCAAGACGAGGCGACTGTGTTGCTGTTTGAAAATTCGATTGACAAGTCGGCTCGCTGTAACCCCCAGCGCAGACGCTGAGCGTCGACTCTCGCTGCGAAGCGCGTCTTATCGCTATCCCGCGCCTCAACGTGACAATTGGCAAGTGTTGGCGTCCCTCGTGGAATGAAACATCAAGTTCCACGCGGGCGTCTGGACTGCCACGAACAAGTGGACGATCTGTTGGATCAAGTTGCGGGTGATGTGGATGGATTTTATGGCGACGGTGCTTTTGACCAGCGCAAAACCTATGAAACCTTGGAGAGTCGGCGTATCCGAGCGATAATTCCGCCGCGTCGGAACGCGAAAATATGGCGGCACGGGAATTCCGGCGAGCGTCTGTTGTCGCGTGATGCGGCCGTTCGTGAAATTCGCCGCCGTGGCCGCCGCCGAAGGAAAGAGCAAATCGGCTACCATCGGAAAAGCCTTGCAGAGACAGCGATGTGTTGCTTTAACCATCATTTGAAAAACCGTGAAATGCCCAATCAACGAACTGAAACGCGACTACAAAGCAAAATCCTCAATACGTTTTCTAAACTCGGACTCCCTGAGTTCGCGTGGAAATAGTCAACAAGGCCACGTACTGTTATTACGGAGGAGGTTCACATGCGGTCAGATTGGCGATTCGCTGGCTACGCTTTCAATTGGCCCTTACGCGGTTCACCTTCCAACCTGCAACTGCAGGAAAGACCACCGATGCTCTGTCGAACTCTCGTATTGTCATGGGCCGTTATCTGGCTTCTCAACCTTGCCGTAATATCGCCTGCCGCCGAACAAAACAGCCAATCCACGGACCCATTCGCGCTCGACGGCGCACAAAACATCGTTCAAGAAGCTCACTTCGGCATCATCAACGGAGAACTGACTTCCGGCATACCTTATCGACATGTTTTGGCAATTAAGGGTCTTTGGGCGCCTCCGTATGTAAGTTCCGACTTTCACTTAGAGATTTCAGTGTTGGGAAAACCCGTCGCCACGCAGCACTATGTATGGCACCCATTTTGTGTAGGTCGGGCAGGTGCTATCGAAGGGATCGCGGTCGAAACCGTTACGATGCTCATTCACGGCAGCCGTGCTGGGCTGATCGAAGTGTTGCTGAAGAACACGGCAACAGAACCACGCACTGTCCCCGTGACTATTCGTGCCGCCGGCACGTTGGATCGGTCGGGGTGGTGGGAATTCATCGCTTCCACAAGCGCGACACGCACCAAGAGAAGAATTGCCGATGGGGCGTTGCGGTTGGAGCAAGGCAATATGGCGGTCGTCCTGCGCGGCAGCGAGGATATTCGCTGGGAAGATTCGCAGCCAAGTGGCCAAGCATCGATGGATGTTCCACCTTCCGGCAGTGCGAAGATGTTCGTCGTGTTTGCGATTGGCCCGGTCGCGGAGGCCGACGCCACCTGCAAGAGAATCGCCGACGCCCCCGAGAAGGCAATGGCGGATTCCCGAGCCGTCTATGTGGAGCGAGTACGCGACCTCTTCCAAAAGCTCCCCGCGTTGGGATCGAACAATCCGGCTCTTGTGCAACTCTACAATCGGTCGCTAGTCCATTTGCTGATGAACCGCTGGGACGTACCCGAATTCGTGCTGCATCCTTATTACAGCACGGGCAGCGTCAACGGCGGATGCGTCGGTAATTATCTATACAACTTCGGAGAGAACTGGGAAATATTTCCTCTGTATGACCCCGACGCCGCCAAGGCACATATCAAACATTTCCTGTCACTCGACATGACCAGGCATTTTGCGTTTGAGCCGACCACCGGCAAGGCTTTTGGACCATGGTACATGGTCAATCAAGAAAAGATCATCGGCATGATCTATTACTACGTGAAAAATACCGGCGACAGAGCATTTTTGAGTGAAAAAGTCGACGGCAAGACTGTTTTGGAACACGCTATCCTCAACGCCATGCACCTCGACGCCCCGTTGAAGCCAGTGACGATGATCGACTACGGTCCGTCAAACAGCCATCTCGAACTACGGCGAGGAATACCCTACAACCACGTTATGCCCGATCTGAACGGCCGACGCTATAACAACTACGTTTTTGCTGCCGAATTAGCCGAGATGGCGGGCAAGCCCGAGCCGATGCTCCGTCGACGCGCCGAGGAACTGAAAACCGTCCTGAAAAACCGCTTATGGAACAAGGATATCCAGTGGTTCAATTTTGAGGACGACAACGGCGAAAAAGACGTTCGATATACGTTGCAGATATTCAAGCTGCTTGGCAGCAAGGTTTTGGATGGAGAAGAAGAAGCGGGGCTACTCAGCCATCTGTTGAGTGGAAAGGAATTCCTGTCGGAATTCGGGATGCACAGCCTGGCGAAAACGGATACGGCCTATGACCAGGCCGACATCGACAACGGTGGGCCCGGCGCCTGCACGTGCTTTCCGCCACAAATCGCCGAGCGGCTCTACAAGGCAGGCAAACCAGGTGCCGCCGAGGAAATCCTGAAGCGAATCCTCTGGTGGGGCGAACGAATGCCGTACTGGGGGGATTCGATTGTGGCGGACAAGATCGACTACCGCCACGACACGCCGCTGCAATGCACGATCGACGGAGCGACTCTCGCACAGTGCGTTATTTTTGGCATGTTCGGGATTCATGCCGAACCAAACGGCGACATCTTCATCAACCCGCAACCGCCCACGTTCGCGCCGCGGATCAAGCTGACAGGACTTCGTCTCC
>CAZNMP010000207.1:0-6101 GCA_964573875.1 uncultured Planctomycetaceae bacterium
CGCGTCAAAACCGAAGGGCGATTCCAAAGCGGGCGACGCTGAAAAGATCGAGATCATGAATGTTTCCTATGATCCGACCCGCGAGCTTTACAAAGAATTCAACCAGGCATTCAAAGATTATTGGGCCAAGGAAAAACACCAAGTAGTCGAAGTAAAGATGTCTCATGCGGGTTCCGGCAAGCAAGCAAGGGCCGTGATCGACGGTCTGCCGGCCGACGTCGTGACGCTGGCATTGGCCTACGACGTGGATGCCATTCGCCAGAAAACAAAACCGAGCCTATTGCCCGACGGCTGGCAGAAGAAACTGCCAGAAAATAGTGCGCCTTATACTTCGACCATTGTATTTTTAGTGCGAAAGGGAAATCCCAAGAACATCAAGGACTGGAATGATCTGATCAAGCCTGAGGTATCGGTCATTACGCCCAACCCCAAGACCTCGGGCGGAGCGCGCTGGAACTACCTGGCGGCCTGGGGTTATTCACTCAAGCAAAGCTTAGGCGATCTGGCCAAACTGAAGGATCCC
Organism: uncultured Planctomycetaceae bacterium; assembly: GCA_964573875.1. Taxonomy (GTDB): domain Bacteria; phylum Planctomycetota; class Planctomycetia; order Pirellulales; family Thermoguttaceae; genus CAYWGR01. The sequence continues at coordinate 524 of CAZNMP010000207.1, forward strand.
AAGCAGGCCGACGCCGTGGCAAAAGCGCAAACGACGGCACGTGAATTCGTCAAGCAGCTTTTCGCCCGCGTGGCGGTGCTCGATACCGGTGCCCGCGGTTCGACAATGACGTTTGTGCAGCGGAACATGGGCGACGTTCTGTTGGCTTGGGAAAACGAGGCGTATCTTTCGGTCAATGAGTTGGGCCCCGATAAGTTCGAGATCGTCGCACCTTCGATCAGCATCTTGGCCGAACCGTCGGTGGCAGTGGTCGAGAAAAACGCGGAAAAACACAACACCAGCGAAGTGGCGGAAGCTTACCTGAAGTATCTCTATTCGGACGAGGGCCAAACGCTTGCCGCGAAGCATTATTATCGTCCGCGCAATGTGAAATCGGTTCCGCCGGAATACATGAAGCACTTTTCCAACATCGAATTGTTCACGATCGACGATGTTTTCGGCGGCTGGGAAAAGGCACAGCCCGAGCATTTCGACGACGGCGGCATCTTCGACCAAATCTCCAAAAAATAAGAAGTGTTTTCAGTTGCAGGCAATCCGTCATCCGTTTGGGGCACCCAAACTCATGGTTGCGATTTACTGAAAACTGACAACAGAAAACTTGTAACGAAAAGGATTTTCCAATGATTCAAACCATTTCCATTCTTCGTGGGCATGGCCGTGACGGCAAACAGGAACCGTTTGAACGGATCGACATGCACATGGGGCAGGTCGTGAGCATTGTCGGGCCGACCGGATCAGGCAAGACGACATTTATCAACGACATCGAGCTGTTTGCTGGCGGCGACACGCCCAGCGGGCGACGGATATTGATCAACGACAAGCCCGCGCCTGTTGAGTATCGTTATAATCCCGCCAAAAACCCCATTGCCTTGATTACGCAGCACACGACGTTTCTCTCCGACCTGCCGGTGCGCGAGTTTCTGACCACGCATTGCCGCGTGCGCGAGAGCAACAACGACGCCGGCCATCTCGTGGCCGAGGCCATCGAGTTCGCCAACCAATTGACCGGTGAGCCGATCGACTTGGACAACCGGATGACGGAGCTTTCGGGCGGTCAAACCAGAGCCTTACTGATTGCCGATGCTTCGGTGATTTGCAGCACGCCGGTGGTGTTGCTGGATGAAGTCGAAAACGCAGGCATCAACCGTTCGAAGGCCGTACAGTTGCTTCGCCAGCGCCGCAAGATTTTCATCTTCGTGACGCACGATCCGCGCATCGCGTTATTGTCTGATTTCCGCGTTGTCATGCAGGGCGGCTCGATCACCAATGTACTCTCGACCAGTGACGAAGAGCGAAGCGTGTCGATCCGAGTGAACCGACTCGATGATGCGTTGTCGAACTTGCGCGACAAGCTGCGTCATGGACACCGATTGACCGCCGACGAACTTTTGGAGGTAGCATGAAAGTAGCCATTTGCGCCGGCCCTGCGACAACGGGCAAAACCTCGGTGCTTCGCCACATGACGCGTAAACTATTGCGTGACGAGCATCGCGTATCTTTTTTGAAGTTGGATGTGCAGTACGCCGATGAGGACGAACTGTTGGCCCAAGAGTTCGGCATTCCCACGAAGAAAGTTTACTCCGGCGAATTGTGCCCCGACCACTGTTTGGTGATGGTTTTGGGCGATGCGTTGGAGTGGGCCTCGCGTAACGGCAGCGATATTTTGCTGGTCGAAACGGCCGGCCTCTGTCTTCGCTGTTCGCCCTATGTCGATGGCGGCCTGGGGATGGTCGTGCTCGAAGCCACGAGCGGCATGAATCTGCCGTTGAAGGTCGGGCCGATGCTCGCACTGGCCGACATCGCCGTGGTAACGAAGATCGACCGGGTTTCGCAGGCCGAGCGGGAGGTGTTCCGGGCGCGGATCCAAGACGTGGCTCCCAAGGTCCGCATCCGCGAGGTCAACGCCCTGCACGGCATCGGCATTGATCCGTTGGTGACCGAGACCTTGGACGGGCCTAATGTGTCCGATCAACTGTCGCTGCGCGGCAACCCGCCGGTCGGCACCTGCACAATTTGCGTGGGTAAGAAGGATATCGGTTGGCAGTCGCATTTCGGCGTCGTGCGGTCGCTGGAAAATCAAGTTTTTTATCGAGGTGAATAAGGAAATAATCCTATGGTAAGCATGGCTGAAGTGAAATTGCCCGGTTTGAACTGCGGATTGTGCGGCTGCCGCACGTGCGACGAATTCCGCGTCCAACTGACCGGCGCGCCTGATTTGATCCGTCGTTGTATTCATTTGTCGAGCGACAATATCGGTCGAACGCAGCCGGTTGAAATGCCGGCGAAGGCCGATGGGTGCGGCGGTTGTGGAACGTCTTGCGGCGTCGCACCGATCAACATCATTCCTCGGGGCCAGTCGGCAACGACGGCCCCCACTTGGCGCGACAGTTTGAATCGTGAGTTTGATTTCTATCTCGAACATTTTCCTGAAGATCCCGGTCCACGCGAAATCATTATTCCCCATAATCCAATGATTACTCGCGAAATGGACATCCAGGTGGGCGATATTTTGATAGGCCGACCGCTGGGTATGTCGTGCGGGTGTCCTATCACGCATTGCGGCGTGGCGACCAACGTGGACGCCCGAACGGGGGTGATGACTTGGTGCGTGACCGGTCCGCTCGGCCCCCGCCAGAAGGGTTTTAAGGATCTTGGTTATTATATTGCCGAAGGATACGAGGGACTGGTCCACGAGACCCGCTGTGATCTCAAGATCGGCATGCGGTATTACTTCCAGCCCAGAATGTGTATGTTACAATGGCGGCACAGCGGACTGATCAACTACCTCAGCCGCAATGCCGACCATTGGCAAGTACGCCTGGAAGGATTGTGGATTGGATAGCAGGAGGGATTAGAGGATAGGGATATCGGGATTAGAAATTTGCTAATCCCCTCGTTTGATTTACCTCTGATCCCTGCTGTCTAATCCCTAATCCCTTTTCCTATGCAATTGAACCTCAAACAACGCAGCGTGTTGCCCGGCTTCGGTCTGACGATGGGCTTCACGCTGCTCTATTTGAGTTTGATTGTGTTGATTCCCCTGGCGGGTTTGGTTTTTAAAACCACGACAATCTCCTGGGAGCAGTTCTACACGGCAGTTACCCAAGAACGCGCGATCGCCTCATACAAGTTGACGTTTGGGGCTTCGCTGATCGCCGCCGGGGTGAATGCCGTGATGGGCCTGATCGTGGCCTGGGTATTGGTACGCTATCCATTCCCGGGCAGGAGCGTCGTTGATGCGATGGTCGATTTGCCGTTTGCCATGCCAACGGCCGTATCAGGCATTGCACTGACAACCGTTTATGCGCCCAGTGGTTGGGTCGGCCAATATCTTGACCCTTGGGGAATCAAAGTCGCCTATGCGCCGCTGGGCATTGTAATGGCTCTGATTTTCATCGGCTTGCCGTTCGTCGTACGCACTTTGCAGCCGGCGTTGGAAGATATGGATGCCGAAATCGAAGAGGCCGCCGCAAGCCTGGGGGCCACTCGCCGCCAGACATTCCTGCGGGTCATTCTTCCAACGATCCTGCCGGCATTGTTGACGGGTTTCGCGTTGGCTTTCGCCCGAGCATTGGGTGAATACGGTTCGGTGGTGTTCATTGCCGGAACCAGCCGGTCGGTTGAAATCGTTCCCTTGCTGATTATGACCAAACTAGAGCAATACAACTATGTCGAGGCGGCGGCTATCGCTGTCGTCACTTTGGCGGCGTCGTTTGCGATTTTACTGTTCATCAATATCTTGCAATGGTGGAGCCGGCGATACGCTGCCTGACGCGAATCACGATGTCTGAAACGGTTGCCATGAAAAAACCGCCGAAAACCGCACGAGGGAAAGCCCGGGCCGTTACCACGGAATCGTGGTGGGTTCGCCTTTTGCTGATTGCCCTGGCGCTTGCTTTTCTGGGATTCTTTTTGGTCATCCCGCTAGCGGCGGTATTCGTGCAAGCTTTTGAAAAAGGTTGGAATGTCTACCTACAATCGCTTTACGATCACGATGCGCTGTCGGCCATACGGTTGACATTGTTGATCGCCGTGATCGTGGTTCCGATCAACACGGTGTTCGGCGTCGTCGGAGCCTGGGCCATTGCCAAATTTCAATTCGTCGGCAAAAGCGTTCTTATCACGTTGATTGATTTGCCCTACAGTATTTCGCCAGTGATTTCCGGCATGGTTTTCGTATTGCTGTTCGGAATGCAAGGTTGGTTCGGTCCGTGGTTAGATGCCCACGGTATTCATGTGATTTTCGCCGTCACAGGCATTGTCTTGGCCACGTTGTTCGTGACCTTTCCATTCGTGGCGCGCGAGTTGATTCCTTTGATGCAGGCACAAGGAACCGAAGAAGAAGAGGCCGCCCGGGTGTTGGGCGCCAGCGGACTGCAAATGTTTTGGCGCGTCACTCTGCCGAACATCAAATGGGGCTTGCTCTATGGCATTATCTTGTGCAACGCTCGAACAATGGGCGAGTTCGGCGCCGTTTCGGTCGTGTCGGGCCATATTCGCGGCGAAACCAACACGATGCCGTTGCATGTTGAAGTGCTTTACAACGAATACAACGCTACCGCGGCATTTGCCGTGGCCTCGCTGCTGGCAGTGCTTGCACTAGTGACGCTTGTGCTGAAATCGGTGCTCCAATGGAAGACCGCCGAGCAGATCGCACCGGACGAAATCGGATACACAGGGGATTAAGGACGCAATTGACTTCCCATATAGGGACGTGTAGGATTGTGTTGTGGAGGGGGGGGATGCGTAAAATACGTGCTTATGTAGACACATCCGTATTCGGCGGCACGGACGACGAGGAGTTTTCCGTGGCAAGTCGGCGTTTTTTTGAACGTATTCATGGCGGCGAATTTCTTGTATTGATCTCTCAAGTTACCATTGATGAGTTGCAGGGCGCGCCTCCGCGAATTCAGCAAGTGCTCGAAGAGCTGCCGGCCGAAAGTGTCGTTTATGTGCCCGCCGAACCAGAAGCAACCGTATTGGCGCAAGCTTATTTAGATGCGAATATATTAGGTAAATCCAGTATCGCCGATGCACTCCATGTAGCCACGGCCACGGTTGCCGCGGCGGATTTGATTGTGAGTTGGAATTTCCGACATATTGTCAACTACGATCGCATTCACAAGTATAATGGCGTAAATGCTTTGAACGGTTATTCATCCATAGAAATTCACAGTCCGTTGGAGATAGGCGATGCCGACGAAAACGAAAACATTTGATTGTGTTGAGATGAAAAACCGCATTCAGGCCGAGCGATTGGCGGAGTACGAGTCACGCAAAAAAGAATTTGCATCGTATGTGGATTTCATCAATGCGAGAGTGAAAGATTCGGAATTGATGAAAATCGTACGGAAAAAAAGCACAAATAACGTCTAATGCCAGTAGCATTCGCGTGGGTTGACCTCGTCATTATTACTATTCCAACGGTGAATTGACTGACGATGACGAGGTGGTTTGCTACAACGACGATCAAATCGTCGGATATGGTGTTTTGACGTCAGGAAACGGGCATAGCGGAGTCTGCATGAGCATCGAAGTCCGCAACATCAGTAAAAAATTTGGTAGTTTCAAAGCTCTC
>CAZNMP010000208.1:0-6076 GCA_964573875.1 uncultured Planctomycetaceae bacterium
TGGCATCAAAGTTGAGCGTGCGTCCGAGGTGATAGGTTGCATCCTCCAACTTCAACTTCGCCGCATCGACCAAGTGCCGCTTCATGCTTTCGTAAGCTTCGGCCGCCTTGTCATCGCCCAAAGGCTTCTTTGTTTCTTGGGAAAACGATGCTTCTTTACCCAATCGGTAAGAGATATTGCCCAAGTGACAGAGCAAGGAAGAACGGTGTCCTTCAAGAATTGGGGCGTTTTGTTTATCTGATTTTCGACTGCGAACACAGTCGATGAAGTTGCCAAACGGTCCGCCTGGTTGGACGTTAATCTCGATGTCCTTGAGCGGTTCGCCTTCCTTCTTGCCATTGGCGAAGAATTTGCCATCCTTGATAACGCCGTTTTCCATGAGGAATTCATTGGTCACCTTCATGGAGAGCGCATCGACAAGGCCGCGGTCCTCGAAAATCAGTTTTGGTCCGCCGAAGTCGAAGATCGTCAACTGCGTATTGGGGGTTTGCCCCTGATCTTTGTAGCCGAAGCGGCCGCCGAGACTGATCACGCTTTTCGGCATAGCTCCATCGGGCATGGCCCAACGGGCCACGTCCATTTGATGCACGCCCTGGTTGCCGATCTCGCCATTGCCGAAATCCCAGAACCAGTGCCAATTGTAATGAACGATATTTTCGTGATAAGGCTGTTGCGGAGCCGGCCCGAGCCAAATATCGTAGTCTAATTCCTTGGGCGGCTGTTTGGGCTGTTTGAAGCCGATGCTAGGACGAGGTTTGCTGGCATACCCATAGGCGATCAGCAATTTTCCAAAACGCCCGCTCCGGACGGCGGCCACTTGTCGTGCCCAGTAGGGATCGGAGCGGTTCTGTGTGCCGTGTTGCACAATGCGGTCGTATTTTTTGGCAGCTTCGACGAGTTTGTGGCCCTCGAAGACGTTGTGGCTGCACGGTTTTTCCACATAGACATCCTTGCCGGCTTGGCACGCCCAGATACCGAGCAAAGAGTGCCAGTAGTTCGGCGTGGCGATGGAAACGGCATCGAGGTCTTTGTCGTCGAGTATCTTCCGCAGATCTTGCACGCACTTGGGAGTATTGCCCGAATGTTCTTTGATCCATCGGCTTCTGGATGCAAAGAGCCTGCTATCGGGATCGACCAAATAGGCGATTTCCACGTTCTTTATGTTGCCATAGCTGTGGATGTGTTCTTGGCCGCGGCCATTGATGCCTGCAACTGCAACGCGAACACGGTCGTTGGCGCCCAATATGCGGCCTGAGGCCTTGGTGCCCGAGATGGCAAGCGAGGCAAAACTGCCTGCGGCAGCCGCATATTTCAAAAATTGGCGACGATTCGTGCGAGCCATGTTCTTCTCTCCTTTTTTTAGGCAGGTTAGTTTGGCAGGTCAAACTGAATGATATGCAAAGTTCGGATACACCATTATATCCGTGAATTCTTGCGGGCTTTAAGCCGGGGATCAGCGGCAAGCGGCAGTTTAACGGCTCGCCCTGTTTCCGCGGCTTTGTAGATTGCGAGAATAATTTCAACGGATCGGCGTCCTTCACGGCCGTCGATCGCGGGCTTCGTGTTTGTTTTGATGGCATGAAGCACGTCTTGAAAGAGGCGCGTATGACCGTGGTGGCCAATGGCTTTGGGATCAGCCGCTCCGCCGCCGGTGCTTTTGCGACTGGCCATTTTGCTTTGAATTTCCTTGTCGCGTTTTGACAACTTGGCGAAGTCCCACTTGACGATGTCTTCCTCTTCCATCACCGCCGTGCCGTTCATGCCATGAAGTTCGATGCGTTTTAGATAGCCGGGATAGGCGGCCGTGGTCGCTTCGATGACGCCCATGGCCCCGTTGGCGAATTGCACCGTGGCCAAAGCAACGTCTTCCACGGCAATCAGATCGTGTGCCAGCAAGCCGGTTTGCGCACGAACCTCGACGACAGGGCCCATCAGCCACGTGAGCAGATCGACGCTGTGAATGGCTTGATTCATCAGTGCGCCTCCGCCGTCCAGCTCCCACGTGCCGCGCCACGCGCCGCTATCGTAGTAAGCTTGGCTCCGATACCACTTGACAATGGCATCACCAAGCGTCAGCCGACCGAAGCGTCCTTCGGCGACCGCTCGTTTTAGCTCTTTGGAGGAATCGTGGAATCGCGAAGGGAAGATCGTCGCAAGCACAACGCCAGCTTTCTCGCAGGCTTTAATAATTTGGTCACATCGGCCAAGCGTGATTTCCAACGGCTTTTCAACAATGACATGCTTGCCCGCGCGTGCGGCGGCCAAGGCTGGCTCTAAATGTGCGCCGCTGGGCGTGCAGATCGTGACAATTTGCACTGCCGGATCGGCTAGCATCGCATCAAGGCTGTGATAGGGTTTGCAGCCCGTGGATTCGGCCAGCTTATCAGCCGCATGGGCATTGTTATCGAAACATGCAACGAGCTTTGCCCCTCGAATATCGGCAATTGCCCTTGCATGGAAGGTTGCAATCATTCCACAACCAATGATGCCAAACCCGGTTGACATGAAGGTGTTCCTCGGAAGTCAGTAATGTGCCTTATTTGCAAATTTCTTAATCGGGCAACGGTTTTCCCTTAGTTTCCGGTGCAAACCAAATCAGAACGAGTCCCAGGGCGTAAATCAAGGTGATTGTCGCGCCCGCACGGCCATAATCGCCTTCAAACACTTGCATCAAATTGGCCATATACAGAGCTCCGCACGAAGCCAATATGCGGCCGAAATTAAAACTTAAACCCTGTCCCGTGGCGCGGACTCGCGTTGGAAACAGTTCGGAAAGATACAAGGGCATCCAGCCGTAAAAGGCGGCCGTTACGCAGCCGACCACTCCGACGCCAAGCACAAATTGAGCATTAAACACCGTTGTCGTGCGGAACAAGTATTGGCACGTAATCAACGACAGCAGGCAAAGGCCGAAGTATACCGGCCGACGTCCGACCATGGCGCCGATGATCGGTGCAAGGATGCAGCCGATGATCGCTCCAATCGAAATGGCGATCTGAGCAATGCACTTGGCGCGAGGCATGTCTGCACCGCCCAATTTGTCGGCCCAGGGCGGAATCCACCCCGAAATGGCGGCCCATGTGCCGATCAACGGAATGCTTGCAAAGGCGATTGCCAGCAATGTTTTCTTCAAAAGCGGCGGTGTGAATATCTCTTTAAGCGGGTTGCCCTTCTTGCCCTGCACGGCGGCTTTCCACCGTTCCGACTCGGGCACTTTCGATACGACAAAAAGGGCTAGAACCGCCGGACTAGCTCCGACCAGCATGAACCATCGCCATGACTCCTGCGTGGGCGGAAACAGGGCTCCGACCACTGCGATCATCAGGAAGCCGACGTTGGACGATGCGCCCATCACGCCGGCCAACTTGGGACGATGCCGCTCGGGCCAACATTCCATGATGAGCGATACGCCCAGCGACCATTGTCCTCCCATACCCAATGCCGAAATGAACAGAAACATTCCGATATGCCAGGGCTGTGTCGCAAAATAGCCGCCGCCCATGAAAATGGAATACGTCAGAATGCTGATGACCATCGCTCGAACGCGGCCGAGCTTGTCGCCCAACCAACCGAAAGCCACGCCGCCGCCCGCCGCTCCCAGCAGAAAGCAGGCCATGATGGGCCCCAGCCATTTGCCGACGTCACCGTCGCTGGTCGTATGCAAAAGGTCGCGCAATGCAGGCCTTGCTACAATTGGCGTCAAGCCCATCTCCACGCCGTCAAACATCCACCCCAGCAAAGCCGCGGCCAACGCATACCATTGGCCGCGAGTCAATGTCTTGCTTTCGCTCATCCCGAAATCCTTTCAACAGGGCTTGCTATTGTTTCATCATCGAAGCGTTCGGCCAGGGGCTTATGTAGGGCCATAACACCACAACTAGGGCGTTTCCAACAACCACTGAACCATCGCGGGCTCTGCGGCTTCTTTGTCTGCTTCCTTCCCGATTGTCAGGTTCTGAGCTTGACCGGCAGCTTGATAAACGGCGGAAATCAGCGATATCGAAGGACCATTTTCGCCTGTCAACCGAAGCGGCAAAGGAGCTGATAACGAGATCATCCCCGGAAGATCATTATACTTGACCCCGCCAGGAAGAAAATCGGGATCATCAATCGCCGCAAGGTTGGCAAAACGGAAACCGGCCGTGTCGATTGCCGCCCGATCAATTGCACTACCGGCAATCACGCGTGCCATGGCCACCCAATGTGCAGCGCCATTCAGTCCTACAATATCAACATGCTCGGAAGTCAGTTTGCCGTTGCCGGCATAAGCAACCAAGGATAGCAAATCGTGGACGCGCTGGATGAATAACGGGCGATTATAACCATAGGTATATCCCGCATAGCGGCCCCAGGTTTCGGTAGGCTGCGCATACTTGCACTGAACCATTCTAGCCTTCGGTAGAGGTTTACCGTCGGCCGTGAATTCGCCTTGGCCGATCAAATCGGCGCCGATTACGGCCCGCCCTTGATCCAACAGCTTTTGCACGCTCGGGCGCAGTGCGCCCGAGGCAGTGAACAATGCCTTTTTCCCCGCTGGATCCACCCAAATGACCGTGCGGTGGTTCCAATTCTTAGGTTCCAGACGAATCGCGGGCAGTTCCTCCTTTTGGCTTGGATAGCACAAGAGGAATTTCGTCATCTTATAAGGACCGATATTTTCCGAACTGGCGTCAGCCACTTCGAGCAAATCGCGCGAGGGCAAGCTGCGGCCGACCATCGCCTCGAAGGCTCCGCCGATGATCCGGCGGTATTCTTTCAGCGACGCTTCATCCTTAGGCGCAAGGGCATCGATTTGTTTGCGTGCGTTCTCCGTCATTCGTTCGAGAAGCGAACGCTCGAACTTAGCTCCGCTTGGCGGCTGAGGATGCTGTGCATCCCAGACGGTCATTTCGGCCACGGAAAGCGGACGAAATTCCTCCTCGACGATGGGCTCTTCCAAACCCAACTTGAGATGCTTATTAAACCACGCATACATCACAGCTCGGCTGACATAGTTATAATTGTGCGGGAACTGCAATAACGGCTTGGCCATTACAAGATCCTCGACTCCGTATAACCGGTAAAGCTGCTTGAGCTCAGGCAAACCCTTCGTGGCAATTTCCTTCGTCCAATCGTCGGCAGCCGACATTCCCAACGGTTTGGGCGCAAAAAGAGCCGCAATTTCGATATTGCCCGAGCCAATTCGCAGATAGGAACAATTTTCGCAGGTACAGCCGCCTTGCATCGCGGTAGAAACCATCACCGCCGGGAAAGCAGCCGCGGGGCGAGGATCAATCGCACCAATAATAAACGTCTGCGTGCCGCCGCCGCTTGCACCCGTTACTCCAATACGAGACGGATCGACATCCGGCAAGGCGCACAAGAAATCCAAGGCACGAACGGAGTTGTATGTTTGCAAACCGAAAATGGTTTGCATTCTGGCTTCGGCCTGCGGGCTGAAAAACCCCCATTTTTGCGGGGAAGTCATCTCAGGACGTTCTCCAGAGCGATGGACAAGCTGTTTACTGTCGGCATACCCGACCATGTCATAATGAAACACGACACATCCCATCCGGGCCAACTGCACGCATCGCGATTGGAGTGGAGATCGCCCGCACAACTCAAACCGCTCCGCGCCGGCGACAATCTCCTTCCGGATTTCCTTGGGGCCGTGATCGAAAAAACGTCCCTCGGGCCAATGGCCATGCGGTGATAAGACAGCCGGTAATTTGCCGTTCCGTCCTTTGGGACGATATAAATTGCCCGTCAAAAAGAAGCCGGGGTAGGTTTCCAGAATGACCTTTTCGACCGTATAGCCTTCGCGGTCGATCTTGCCGTGGATGATTGGTTCGACATTCAATTTGTCCGGCATTGGCCATAATCCAGCAGACAATAGAATCTGCCGCCGCAAGTCGGTCGCTCGCTTTTCCCATGCTTCCCGACTGACAGGAGGCGAAAAAGGAAAGTAGCCGTCTAGATCGACCATCGTCCCTAAACGCTTGTCTTCCGGTAATCGTCCTGCGGGCAATACCCGCGGCAACTCCGCGAGAGCATGATTCACCAGACTTGCAAGGATGAGCGATAAACACACCCCCAT
>CAZNMP010000209.1:0-6071 GCA_964573875.1 uncultured Planctomycetaceae bacterium
GTGTCGGCCTGCCGCTGAATCATCTTGGTATTGTCTTTTACCGTTTCTTCCGTCACGACATTGCCTCGTTCCGTCATCACGCCCTGCAAAGGCAAAGTCGATTTGGAAATGCCGAACTCTTCATAGGCGTTTTCAGCTTCCGGCGTCAGACTCAGGAAAGAACTATTCGCGGGGCTGTCGGCTGTTTCGGGAGATGGCGTAACGCAAACGGCCGGCGTGCTTGGATTACGCAGTTGCCGTGCCTTGCCGAACACCACGGCCGTCGGAAAGAACATCGCCACCTCAACCTCGAAGATCAAGAACACCAAGGCGACTACGTAGAACCGCAAGTCGAACTGAACGTAGCCCGATCCAATCGACGGCTCACCGCATTCGTAGATTTCTTTCTTGTCCGGCGTAGGCGTACACGAGCGCACTAGTTTCCCCAGCAAAAGGGACGCTAGCACGAACAGAAACCCAACCGTGGCGAACAGCGCCAAGTAGGCAACGATGGCGGTTGATGTCATCGGTGTGAAGGGGGCTCCCCCGACCCCTGGGAGTGGCAAAATTCAGTGGAAACCAAAATCCACCAAAAGAATCATTCTAGGGTATTGCCGCGCAATTGCAAGACGCCCAAATAGACCGGAAAACGACGCCTAGATGACTAGAATTTCACAATAAAACACAAGGCCAATTGTTGAATTTGGGAAAAGCGTAGGGCGGATCAAGCAAAGCGATGGCCCGCCATTTTCAAAGAATTCAAGGCGGGCCATCGCTTCGCTTGACCCGCCCTACTGAAAACCGATCGGCCCTACAATTAAACAGGAGCGTCTTGTTGCGTAGGCTGGCGGGCCCTGCCGCCTTAGCCTGCCGTTACGCTATCCGCGCACAGCGGCCGACGTTGTCGGAAACTGGCATCGACTTCATGCCAGTACATCACTTCCGGCTCGCCCAATTTCCACGAAAGCCGCACCCGGCGTCCTTCCAGCGTCGAAGGAAATGTCACAATGCCCTCGGGGCCATGCGTCGGCTCGATCCCCAAGGCGCGCAATTCCTCGACGTATTCCCTCAAACGCCGAGCGTCGTTCTCCATGGCCTCTTCCACCTGCACGAGCTCTTGATGGTACAGGTCGCGGTCGTTGGCATCGTGACCGGCCAATAAATAAGAAAGACGCCGTCGCCGTTCGATCAGCTCTTGCGAAAGACCGGCCAAGTCGCTCACGATGGCACGCACCAACGGCAGCGTGGCGTTGGCCTCTTCCACCGTGAAACAATCTCGACGTTTGGCTCGCGTGCGTGTCATCTCAAAGCTGCCGATCTAAATGAAACCGCGAAAAACACCAAACAGTATGCACGGGCAACGGAATGATGCCAATCTCCGATAATACCAGTCTATTAAGCGCCAGGGCCTCCATGAACCGGCTGGGCGATGACCTTGGAATTGGCCACCACGGCGGCATTGAGCGTGTCGCGCCCCCAGGCCGCTTCCAGCGGTAACCGCGAAAAGTCAACAATCGTACCCTCGCGGCTGTAACAGCTCAGATCATACGACGATCCCATTAAAATGCAATCGCTCGGACAATTTTCCGTGCAAATTCCGCAAAACATGCAACGGCTATAGTCGATCGTGAAGCTTGTGACCTGAAAACCCTTGCGGCCTTGTGCGCGATGCTTGCCGATGAAAATGCAACCAACCGGACAATCGCGCGCGCATCGCTCGCAAGCAATGCAGGATGTCAGATCATAGCGGTGAAAACCACGGAACCGAGGCTTGATTTGCGCAGGCAGCTCAGGATACTCATACTGTTCGGTATACGTCCGCCGCTGGGGTTTGTAGGTCCAAAACCAATACCTCAAGCAAACCCAAAGGGCTTTCGCCACCGTGACAACCGCCTGGTAGACGGTCTGAAACCATTGCCGCATGGGATTCCTGCCTTGTTGCTTTCCACAACGTTGGACGACCCGAAGCCGCAAAAAACGACCTCTCTGCAATCCTCTTCTCGGATTATAAGAGGGATAGATTGGATCGCAACACCCCCCCGGCGGTGTGCGACTTTCAGAAATTGCAGGTTGAATCCCGAAAGTCTTCTCTTGACTACTTCAGCAGTTATGCTGCCTATGTAAATCGTCTAAGATTATGTGGGATATGATCTTATGGCATTTTGAACGAGATTGCAAAATGTAGATTATTAGGCTGGAAAGATACGCAAAGATGGCCGAGAAAGCGATTCTTGTGCCAGATAACCTGAAAAAACTAGAAAAAAATGATCTGCGGGGGGTATTTCTGCTTGACTTCGCCTAATTCCAGCGTATCGTACAATGATGGCAATGGCTTTATGTAAAGCCATCGGCGTTAGCCGACAGGGCATTTTTACAGATTGTCCTGGCTAAAGAGGATCGGAAAATAATGTCGGGAAACCGGCAACCAGGAGTTTCGGTTTGCAGACCGCACCATTATTTGTCTGAGTCCCCAGAAGGTCGAAGGAACGAACCATGTTAGTGTTATCCCGCAAAAAGAACGAAAGTATTGTCATCAATGATGACATTACGATCGTGGTTGTGGAGATCCGGGGTGACAAGGTCCGCTTGGGAGTCGAAGCCCCCAAGGAGGTCCCTGTTCACCGGCGTGAAGTATTTGATGCGATTCACCGCAACGAAGTTGCAGCCGGCGAAAAAGCGACGAGCAATTCGGACGCCGCCGAAAAAACCGGTGAGCCGTAATCCTGCCCGCCTCCCTTGGTCGGAGTTATCCGACCCCCTCCCGCCTTGCTTTCCCACCTGTGATGTTTCGTTTTCTTTTGTCCCTTTCTTTCCGAGAAGGGGCCCGGGTGTTCGTTTCACGAATCTTTGATGCCCCCCTCGTATTGCTTTCCGAAGCATTGCTATTCGCCCGAGACTAGCAAGATTTCCAGGAGTCCTAGGGCCGAGTGGCATTTCGAGGCATTTGGAATCTTGTAGTTCTTCCTGTCAATCTTGTTAATCCTGTCTGTTTTTTGTTATCCGCATGTTCCATCTTGCCACAGTCAGGCGGCATTTCTTGACCAATGCCCCCTTGACGCCGCTTCCCCTGAGAGGGTATACAAATAAGTCTTGGCTTTTGGCCCCGTCGTCTAGAGGCCTAGGACACTGGCCTTTCACGCCGGCAACACGGGTTCGAATCCCGTCGGGGTCACTTGTATCATCGTCCCCTCTCCCGTTGGGAGAGGGCTAGGGTGAGGGTTTCGCGGCAGACAAGCATGCCAAAACCCGACATTGCCCGATCATCGCTGATTTTGCACAAGCCCTCGGGAGACTAAGGGCTTGTTGCGTTTCTTGCAAAACCTTGCCGACGCCTGTTGCGACATTTTTTATCGCCAGTACACCGGAATTTGTACCGGTCAGATTGGCACCGATCATGGCATCGCAAGATCTTTCCCTCTTGGTGGGTGGACCGAGAAAACTGGCTCAGTCGGCAGTTCTAGTGGCAACTTCATCCCCTTTTCCGAGATTACAGGCTTCGCACAATGTTCTCAGATTTTCCATGAGGGTCTTGCCGCCTTTCGACCAAGGGATCACATGGTCAACGTGAAGGCGACAAGCTAACTCCGTTGCTGGTGACGAGCCACACAAAACGCACTTAAATCTATCGCGACTTAATACTCTGTAACGCAAGCCAAGCTTGATCTTGTGACGGTCCTCTTCCAAACGTGATTTCGGTGATTCTTGTGGTTGCACGACCAATGAAATCGGAGAGATTTTAGCAGAAGAGCCTTCATCCTCGCGTTTCACACGTTCAACAAAGGCATGGAGTGCATGATTCCATTTCTTCCAGCGGACAATGTACGCTTTGGAACCAACGGTTGATGGAGGAAGATTCATCTCGCCGTACCTCGGCGGTCGCCCATAATGTATCCACACTCCCAGCAGGTTCTCGAAGCACTCTTCATCCGAGTATCTCCTGCCGTGACTGCGCACACTCAGGCCCGCTTGCAGAACGCCTGCTTGCCACGAGCCAAACCGACGTCGGACTGAATGAGCCCCAATCGTTGAATACTCGTTGAACTCCTCAACCGTGATGTCATTCCGCTCCACTTTCTTCGCAACGGAACGCAATTCGTTCAGAATATCCTCGTCGGACATAGACTTGGCGCATTGTGATTTCATCTTACCTGTGACACTGCGCCCGCTGTACCGGTGCATCAGGTCCGCTTTAATAAGGGCGTGCTGCCAGCTACCAAAACGGCGTATGACAGCGCTGTAGGAAACTCGCGAGTGCTTTGCAAAAGCGGCACGTGTGATCACAGTATCGGGAATAAGTGTCGCCACGCGACGGAGTTCCGCCAGCATTTCGTCGTCCGTGTAGTCAACGAGGCGTGTGAGGTTGAAGGAAGACATGATGAACCACACAGTGCCCTTTTGCGGGCGTGGCGGCTAATTCTCTGGCGTTAACTCGGTTCGCCGTTGTTTCATGGCCGCTTGGCTGATCTCCTCAATGCTCTTGTCTGGCCAGAGATTGCGGTGCCATTGTGTGTAGTCGAACGGCTCGCGCTGGATCAAGGCAATGAACTTTTCTGTCTGCACCTCGCCGAGAGCTGCAACCAACGCATCGACGCCCGTGACTTTGATTTCAGTGTCCGTAAGCATCATTCCACCTCCACAACAAACTGCGTTGGATTCATCACCGTGATGTGGGCGAACCCCTGCATTCTCTTCGCAATTACATCGTCCGTCGTCAGAAAAAAAACACAGCCGGCCGCTATGGCGCATGCAACGTGCAAGGCATCCGTCGCTCGCAAGCCGCGCCTGGCAACCTCGTTGGCTTGCCGTATGATGGCGTCGGTCTCCTCAATATCCACCACTGCTTCGCTCTTCCATCGAGCGATCAAGTTACGTCGTACTTCAAATGGATTGGCGTGATTCTCATGTTCCAACACATACGACCATGCCAACTCGATTCTCTTCTCCGTGATTCGCTGCTGTATCTCCAGCTTGGCCTCGGCTTCGAGACGAATCCTAGCCTGCGACTGATCGTCGAACGGGCGGTTGAAACAGCAGTTGTCCAAATACACTCGCATCGGCAAAACATCCCTCATTTTGAGTGTACCTTCACGGCTCGCCCTCGACAATCCCCCGGCCCTGCTCCCATCCTCTAGTGAACCGGATTCCGCACCACCTTTTTCGAAAAACCCTTATTTTCCACGGAATTTAAGGACAATTCTGTTCCCCTCGAGGTTGCCTGTACGGCCATGCGCCGCCGGCGTCGGCCATCGCATGACATAAGCTCGGTTCATGCCTGGCTTTATGCGATTTTTGGGACGATGGGCGGGTATCGGCGGAGGTTGGCGGCGTGCGTTTTGCGATGCTGATTTTTTGCCGTCCTTTCTTCTTCAACAAATGCAATTTGTTGACGGTGGCCTGGAACTGGGTTATGATCCGTTAGTGTTGGAGATCCTGCCTAAGTTTACATTTCTTACCATTGTCGCATCTTGCGATATCAGAGGGAGTAGCTCATGAAAGTCGATTTTTTGCACGGCGTCGCGGTATTGGCATTGTGTGGCATTTTGGTTGGAACAACAGTCGAAAAGGCGGTTGCACAGGCCAAGGGTAACATTCCGGTTAATCCTACGCTGTCGGTGAACCAGCCCGAGGGAGCTGTCGTATTGTTCGGCGGCAAGGCAGAACAGATCCGCGATAACTGGTATGCTCGACGCAGCACCAAGCCGGCCGAGTGGACCGTGGACGACAAGGGCGTGGCAACGCCCAATCGATGTGACATCAGTAGCAAGCAGGAGTTCGGCGACGGCTACCTGCACGTGGAATTCTGCGAGCCCTTGCAAGGACACGGCAACAGCGGCGTCGGCCTCCAGGGCCGGTACGAGATTCAGATTATGAACTCGCACGGCAAGAAGCCCGAAGCCCACGGGTGCGGCGCATTCTACAGCCAAACGCCGGCCAAGGTGAATGCCTCGAAGGTCGCCGGCGAATGGCAGACCTACGACATCTTCTTCCGCGCGCCACGGTTGGACGCGAACGGCAAAGTCGTCGAAAAAGCCCGCGCCACTGTGTACCAGAACGGCGTCCTAATCCACGAGAACCAAGAGTTTCAAGGACCG
>CAZNMP010000210.1:0-6059 GCA_964573875.1 uncultured Planctomycetaceae bacterium
AACAGATCACAGGCGTTAAGCTGCCGATCATCACCGACAAGCAGCCCAAGGGTCCGAAGGAAATCATCATCGGCAACTGCGAGCGTTTGAAGGGAGTTGATCTGAAGCTGGATCTGGCCACGTTGGGCAACGAGGGATATTTGTTACGCGCGATCGGCGACAATTTGTTCATCATCGGGGGGCCTTTGCGCGGAAACTTGTACGGCGTTTACGGTTTATTGGAGGATCATTTCGGCTGCCGATGGTTTACGCCCACGGTGAGCCGCATCCCTAAGACTCCCGTGTTGGTCATCAATGTGCTTGACGATAAGCAGATTCCTGCGTTGGAATACCGCGAGCCGTTTGTGGCCGATTGTTTCGATGGCGACTGGTGCGCGCGGAATCGCATGAATTCCAGCTCCGGCCGCTTGGAGGAAAAGCACGGCGGCAAGGTAAAATTCGGCGACGGCTTCTTCTGCCACACGTTCAACAACATGGTTCCGCCGGGCAAGTATTTCAAGGAGCATCCCGAGTATTTTTCGTTGGTCAAGGGCAAGCGAACGGCGGAAAACTCGCAGCTTTGCTGCACGAATCCCGAAGTGATTCGTCTCTGCACCGAGGCCGTGTTGGCGGCCATGCGAGCGCAGCCGCAGTCCACCGTGTTTTCGGTCTCGCAAAACGATTGCGACAACCATTGCGAGTGCGACGCTTGTCAGGCGTTGGCCAAGGAAGAAGATTCGCAGATGGCGCCGGTGCTGCAATTGGTCAACAGCGTGGCCGAGGCGGCCGGGAAGGAATTTCCGGATAAGATCGTGGAAACCTTGGCCTATCAGTGGACGCGCAAGGCTCCGAAAACGATCAAGCCGCGGCGAAACGTGGTGATTCGTCTTTGTTCGATCGAATGCTGTTTCTCGCATCCGTTGGCCACTTGCGAAAGTCCGCAAAACAAGGCGTTTTGTGCGGATGTCGAGGCCTGGGCCAAGCTGGCTCCGCGTCTTTGGGTCTGGGATTACACGACCGATTTCTCGAACTATCTGCTGCCTTTCCCCAATCGGCACGTGTTGGGGCCGAACATTCGGTTCTTCGCGGCCCACAATGTAAGAGGCATATTTGAGGAAGACAACTACCAATCCACCAACGGCGAAATGTCGGAGCTGGACGGTTATCTCATGGCCAAGGCTCTTTGGAACCCGAAATATGATCTGAATCGCGCCACGGTCGAGTTTTTGATCGAGAACTACGTCGAGGCAGCCGCACCGATACGCCAATATCTCGACATGCTACAGAAGCGAGTCAATCGCGAGAAGATCCACGTCAACATTTGGGCGGGGGCCGACAGCCCTCACTTGACCGACGAGTTGCTCGTCAAGGCCAACGAACTTTGGCAGGAAGCGGAGGAATTGACCTCGTCTTCACCCATTGTCTTGCGGCGCGTGAAGCTTGCGCGAATGAGCGTTGATTTTGCCATTATGGAGCGTGCGCGTTTGGAGGCACAAAAGAAATTGCCGGCCAACGAGGCATTGCAAGCGGTGGCCGCCGAGCGTTTCAAGCCGTTTATGGAAGTGCTGAAGGGCAGCAACTTGACCCATTTGCGGGAAGGGCCGCCGATGGACAAGGAGGCCTATCGCCGCGACTTGGCCAAGGCTCTTGCGATTGAAGAGTAGTATCCCGCCCAAGGAAAATTGTTTCACTGCGTTGTTGTCCCGCCGTATTCCGGCCCGTCGTGCGCGGGCCTGTTGTTGTGAGCGATCTCGTGAAGAGATGCGTGTTGTTTGGGGCTGCGAAGCCGCAAGCGGCTTCATGGATTGGATCAATACCAGCTACTGATATTTGTGGTGCAAGTAAGATTTGCGCCGCATTCCCGCCTAAAAAAAAGGAGAAAACTCATGTTGCAACGTCTGACGTTCGCAGCGGCAATGGTTCTTTCTGGTTTTGTTCTTTCGCGCGCCGCGGCCGGCGAACTTGTGCTGGCGGAAAACGGCAAATCAGAGTACAAGATCGTCGTGGCCGACAATGCGTCGCCCTCGACGAAGCACGGGGCCGAGGAGTTGCAGAGTTTCTTGGAGCGGATCACCGGCGTCAAGCTGCCGATCATTTCCGACCAGCAGCCGAAGGGGCCGAAAGAGATTATTTTGGGCGAAAACGCCCGGCTCAAGGATTTGGGCGCGACAATCGACGTGCCTTCGCTCGGCAAAGAGGGCTATGTGATTCGCACGGTTGGTGACAATCTGGTCATCGTCGGCGGTGCGTTGCGGGGCAATCTGTACGGCGCCTATGGGTTTTTAGAAGATCATCTGGGCTGCCGTTGGTTTGCACCCGGCGTGGATCGGATTCCCAAGTCGCCCCGATTGGCCATCGGCGCGATCGACGACCGTCAGGTTCCTGTGCTTGAGTATCGCGAGCCGTTCACGTTCGAGTGTTTCGACGGCGATTGGGCCGCCCGAAATCGCATGAATTCCCATGCGGCTCGGTTGGAAACAAAACACGGCGAAAAGATGCACATTTCGTCGTTGTGCCACACGTTTTTATACTTGGTGCCCACGGACAAGTATTTCAACGAGCATCCCGAGTATTTTGCGTTGGTGAACGGGAAGCGGCAGAAAGAAAATCCGCAGCTTTGTTGCACCAATCCCGACGTGATGCGCATTTGCACGGAATCCGTGTTGAAACTGATGCGGGAGCAGCCGCAAAACATTGTGTTTTCGGTGTCGCAGAACGATTGGGACAACCATTGCGAGTGCGACAAGTGCCAAGCGTTGGCCAAGCAGGAAGAATCGCAGATGGGGCCGGTGATGCAATTGGTCAACTACGTGGCCGAGCGCGTCGAGAAGGAATTTCCCGATAAAATCGTGGAAACGCTGGCTTACCAATGGACGCGCAAGCCGCCGAAGACGATGCGACCGCGCCCGAACGTGGTCATCATGCTTTGCTCGATCGAGTGCTGTTTCAGCCATTCGTTGGAGAAGTGCGACAACGCGGTGAATCAAAAGTTCTGCGCCGACATTCGGGAGTGGGCGAAAGTTGCGCCAAGGCTTTGGATTTGGGACTATGTGACGAATTTCGGCAACTATTTGCTGCCGTTCCCGAACCAGCGGGTTCGCGCGCCGAACATTCGGTTCTTCGTGGCGAACAACGTGAAGGGGATTTTTGAGCAGGACACGTATGACACATCGGACAGCGAACTTTGGGCGCTTGGCGGCTACATGACGGCCAAACTGCTTTGGAATCCGAACTATGATGCCAATAAGGCGATGACGGAATTTCTGGACGGCTATTACGGTAAAGCCGCGCCGGCCGTTCGTTCGTATATCGACTTGATCCACGATCATGCGGAGCAGAAGAACTTGCATGTGCAGCTTTGGACTCCACCCAGCAGCCCGCATGTCAGCGATGATATTCTGCTCAAGGCCGATGCGCTGTGGCAACAGGCCGAAACGCTCGCCGCCGATCAGGCTGAGTTGTTGGATCGCGTGAAACGGTCGCGGATGAGCGTGGATTTTACGATTTTGGAACGTGCCCGATTGCAAGCGAAGAAGCAGATGCCGGCCAACGAGGCTTTGCTCAAGTTGGCGGTGTCTCGCCTGGGGCCATTTGCCAAGGTTTTGCAGGCCAGCAAGCTTACGAGGCTTCGAGAGGGTACGGATGTCGATAAAAAGGCCTATTGCAGTGAACTGGCCAAGGATCTTGGGGTGGCGTCGTTTTAATACCAAAAGATGCCGCTATTTGCCAAGCATTAAAGCGGAAGAGGGGGTAGACTGAATAAGCTATGCTCGCGATCTCCCGCCGTTTTTTCACTCCTTGAAAAGGGTTCTGTTTATGAGCGAAGCTAAAAAGAGTGTTACACCGCGTCGTGATTTTCTGAAGAGCACCGCCCGGCTGGCCGCCGTTTCGGCCTTGGCCGGTGTTGCCATACCCAACGTTCATGCCGGTGAAGACAACACCATCCGGCTGGCGTTGATCGGTTGCGGCGGGCGAGGAAGCGGGGCTGTGGCCAATGCGATGTCGGCCGGTGGCTTGGTGATGAGCGACGCCTATCGCGCTGCGGGCGAAGAGAATACAAAGTCGGCCGGTCCGGTCCGGCTGGTTGCGATGGCCGATTTGTTCGAAAACCGGCTGACGCAAGCCCACGGCTCGTTGAGCAAAGCGTTGGGCAATCAGGTAGATGTGCCCAAGGAGCGGCAATTCATCGGCTTCGACGCCTATCGGAAGGCCATCGACTGCCTTCGTCCCGGCGATGTGGCGATGTTGACCACGCATGCGGCATTCCGCGCCACGCACTTGGAATACGCCATCGAGAAGGGCGTCAACGTGTTCATGGAGAAGACGTTCGCCGTCGATCCGGCCGGCGTGCAGCAAATGCTCAAGTTGGGCGAGGCTGCCGATAAGAAGGGGCTGAAAATCGCGGCCGGCTTGATGTGCCGTCATTCGTCGGCCCGGCAGGCCATGATCCAGAAGATCCGCGACGGCGCGATGGGCGACATTCAAATGATTCGTGCCTATCGCATGGACGGCGGCGCTTGGACCGGTCCTTTCCCCGCCGGGAAAACCGAAGTGCTCGAACAGATCCGCCGCGCGTATCAATTCCTCTGGGTTTCCTCCGGGTTCTGGATCGAATACATGATCCATCAGATCGACGAATGCTGCTGGATCAAGGACGGGTATCCCATTTCGGTCCACGGCGTCGGCGGCCGCTCGGGCAACAATACCGATTGCAGCCAGAACTTGGACAGCTATTCGGTCGAGTACACGTTTGCCGACGGCACAAAGGCCTTTGTCACCGGCCGCTACATTCCCAACTGCTTCAGCGACTTCATCACCTACGTGCATGGCACGAAGTGCGCCGGTCAATTTTCGGGCGCGATCCATGCTCCGTCGTCGCAGATCTACAAGGATCAACACACGTCGGCCGACAATGTCGCTTGGAAGCCGGCGCGCGAGAAGATCAACCCTTGGCAGGCCGAATGGAACGCATTGCTCGACGCAATCCGCAACAACAAGCCGCATAACGAGACCAAGCGCGCGGCGTTGTCGAACCTTGCGGCGATCATGGGCCGTGCGGCCGTTCATACGGGCAAGGTCATCACCTGGGACGAGGCCATGAACTCGAAGTTCCAATTCTGCCCGAACGTCGCGGGTTTAACGCCCGAGACCCCCGCCCCGGTTCACGCCGATGCTCAGGGGCATTATCCGATTCCGGTTCCGGGCGTCAGCACGGAAGTTTAAGACTGTTCAGCAAGTTTGAAGAAATCAATGCCATGTCCGCGATTGTCGTGGGCATGGCATTTTTCATAGGTTGCGTGAAACGTACCGCAGCCCGAGTTTTAGGGCGTGTTTTCAAGGACTCCATTCATCGTTTTCGATCGTGGCCAGCGGCTGCCCGACGCTGATGGCGTCGCCTTCGGCTACGAGCTTCTCGATGAGCATGCCGTCGGCCGGCGAGGGGAGATCGACCGTGGCGCAGCCGGCCAATACCTCGACGATGGGTTCGCCGGCAGCTACCCGCGAGCCTTGCTTCACCAACCAAAGGCTCAGCACAATGGGTGTATCGCCGAGACCGAGATCGGGCAGTTGGAGTTTACTCAACATTCTCCGCCCAGCATCTTTCCGGCATGATAGCTTGAGCGGACGAACGGGCCGCTGGCTACGTGTGTGAAGCCGATACGCCGGGCCAGTTGGCCAAGTTCGTCGAATTCCTCGGGTGGAAGATACCGGACGACTGGCATTTGGTGGAGCGACGGCCGCAGGTATTGGCCTAAAGTCAACATGCTGCAACCGGCTTCATGCAGATCGGCCAGTGCATCGAGCAATTCTTCCGTCGTTTCACCTAGCCCGAGCATCAAGCCGGTCTTTAGGGCGATCGTTGGATTGGCGACCTTGATGCGGCGGAACATCGCCAAGGTCCAGGGATAGCTGGTTCGCTTGTCGCGCACGACGTGGAACAATCGCGGGACGGTTTCGGTGTTGTGGTTGTAAACGTCCGGTGCGGCCTCGATGAGTTGGTCCACGGCGGCAGTGTTGCCGGCGAAATCGGAAGGCAGCACCTCGATCGTGGCGCCGGCGACCGGGCGGGCGGTTCGCGC
>CAZNMP010000211.1:0-6053 GCA_964573875.1 uncultured Planctomycetaceae bacterium
CCGCTCTCCTCTCTTTTGGACTTCTTCTCCTGGCCGGTTGTTCGCGTGATATCGAAACGATCTACGGCCAGCGTGAGGGATCGGAAGCTTCGACCAGTGTCAATGGCACGGCGGTTTTGGCCGACATGTTCACCCTGGCGGGCCATCGCGTGTCATCCTGGCAGATGCTTTCGCCGCGACTTCAGCAAAAGGCCGATTGCATCGTCTGGTTTCCGAACGATTTTGAGCCGCCGAGCAAAGAGGTATGCCAATGGTTGGAAGATTGGCTTTCGGAAAAGCCCGACCGAACGCTGATTTATGTAGGCCGCGATTTCAACGCCGCCCCTTGGTATTGGGAACATGTGCTGCCCGACGCACCGCCGGAACAGCGCGAATTGATCCGCCAGCGTTTGACCGACGCCAAGGATTCCAACAATAGAGCACGGAAAAACGACATCAAAACAAAGCGCATCGACTGGTTCACTCTCGACCGCACGCGCCCCTCGAAAAAAGTGAAATCGCTGCAAGGGGATCCCTCCTGGCTGGAGGATATTGACGCTTCGCACGTAGATATCGAGTTGAACGACCGGCTGCAACCTTCCGACAATGCCGAGGTATTGCTTCGTTCAGGCGACGACATGCTCGTAAGTCGAGAGCTTTGGAATGATAGCCGTTTGATCGTCGTTACGAACGGCTCTTTCCTATTGAACTTGCCGCTGGTGAACCACGAGCATCGCAAACTGGCTGGCAAGCTGATTGCCGAGATCGGCGAGCCGGCCAAGAATGTGGTTTTTTTAGAGAGTTACCCCGGCGGACCGCCCATTCGCGGCAAAGATCCGGAAGCCTCGATGCCTACCGGGCTTGAAATGTTCAATATCTGGCCGACCAACTGGATTCTCATGCACTTGGCCATGATCGGCGTTCTGTTTTGTTTCATGCGTTGGCCGATTTTCGGGCGTCCAAGGCCGAGCGAGCCGATCGGAGCGTCGGATTTCGGTCGCCATGTCGAGGCCTTGGCCCTGTTGTTGAAACGGTCGGGCGACCGGAATTTCGCCCGATCCAAAATGCTTCAATATCGTAAAAAAAGCGAGCAAGAATAATGATCAAAGACCTTTTCGACCGTGTTACTGCCGAAATCAGCAAAATTTATGTCGGCCAAGACGAACTGGTCCTCGGCACGCTCACGGCGCTGTTTTCCAACGGCCATGTGCTGATCGAAAGCGTGCCGGGCCTGGGCAAAACGATTTTCGTGCGCACCTTGGGCCGGGTGTTGGGATGCCGCTTCGGCCGCATCCAATTTACGGCCGACCTGATGCCTTCCGACATTACCGGCGCACCGATTTTCGATATGAAGACGCAGGAGTTCCGATTCCGTCCCGGTCCGGTGTTCACGCAACTGTTGCTGGCCGACGAAATCAACCGTTCGCCCGCCAAAACTCACGCCGCGCTGCTGGAAATCATGCAGGAACGCCGCGTGACGATCGACGGCGTCAGCCACAAGATCGAGCGGCCGTTTCTGGTGATGGCCACGCAAAACCCCATCGAGTCGGAAGGCACGTACAACCTGCCCGAGGCCCAGCTCGACCGCTTCATGTTCAAGCTGGTGATCGATTATCCCAGTGCCGAGGAAGAGGCCAAGGTCTTGGAACTGCACAGCGCCCAGATCGAGCTAGACCGGCGGCTCGAGGAGTTGCAGACGATCACCAGCCCGGCGGAAATCGTCGAGGCGACGCAGCGCAGCGGCCAGGTGCTGATCGATCCGAAACTGTCGGGCTACATCAATGCCCTGGTGCGTCAGACGCGCGGCTGGCCGCAATTCCACTTGGGTGCATCGCCCCGCGCAGGCATTGCGCTGATGCAAGGCGCTCGCACCTTGGCGGCCTTTCGCGGACGTGATTTCGCCGTGCCCGACGATGTTGTCGAGTTGGCATTGCCCGTGCTGCGGCATCGCGTCATTCTTTCGGCCGAGGCCGAAGTGGAAGGCCACTCGGTCGATGATTTGCTGCGTGAAGTGATTCGTTCGGTGGAGGTGCCCCGGCTGTGACCCCGTTGGCCTTGGTATTGCTGAAGCTTTCGGCCATCGCACTGCCGCTTATGGCATTGGGCTGGACGCTGCGCGTGTATCCGCAAAAGCGGCTGGTTCTGGCAGCGCTTGTGCCGACTTTGGCGGCTGCGTTTGTTGCGATGGAACCGGTGGTTGTCTGGCTCGTCATCTTTCTCGACGCCGTGCTGATCCTGCTGGCCTTGGGCGATCTGCTGACCATTCCACGGCAAACATCGATGTCGGTCGAACGTCATACCGGTCGCATCGCTTCCTTGGGGAAAGTTCACCCGATCTCTTTGGCGGTGTCGAATCATTCTTCACGCGGCTTTAAGGTTTTGATTCGCGACGGCGTGCCGCACGAGTTGAACCCGCAGCCTGCCGAATTTGCGGCATCGCTGGTTCCGCGAAGCCGGGCCCTGCTGCATTACGAGCTTCGGCCCGGCCGACGCGGCGCCTTCACACTCGACAGGGTATACGTCCGCGCGGTCAGCCGGCTCGGCTTCTGGAGCCGTTTGTTGGAATATCCGGTCGCAACGACAATTCATATCTATCCCGATATGCAGCAGCTTTCGCAATATGCGATCCTTGCCCGCACCAACCGATTAAGTCTGATGGGCGTGCGGCGCACCCGGCGCATCGGCCAAGATCACGACTTCGAGCGGCTTCGCGATTACACCCTGGATGATAATTATAAGCATATCGATTGGCGGGCGACTGCAAGGCGAAGAAAACTGACAGTCAAGGATTTTCAGACCAGCCAAAGCCAACGCATTATTTTTCTGATGGATTGCGGCCGCATGATGACCAACGAGTCGGTCGGCCTAAGCCTGCTGGATCATGCGTTGAACGCCATGCTCATGCTCGGTTACGTGGCGTTGCGTCAAGGCGACAGCGTCGGCATGGTCGCATTTTCGGACGAGATTCACAGTTTCGTGCCGCCGCAGGCCGGCATGAACCAAATGAACCGCCTGCTGCACGCCTCGTTCGACCGGTTTCCCCGGCTTGTCGAATCGCGTTACGACATGGCCTTCCGCTATCTGGCCACGCATAGCCGCAAGCGGTCACTCGTGGTGCTAGTGACAAACGTGATCGATCAGGTCAACGCGAATCAAATCGAACGCTATCTGACCAATCTCGTCGGTCGCCATCTGCCGCTGGGCGTTATGTTGCGCGACCATCGCTTGTTCGATGCCGTCGCGACGGATCAGCCGGCGGGCGAGCGGCTTTGGCGGGCGGCCGCCGCGGCCGACGTGCTGGAATGGCGTCATCAGTCGCTCGTCGACTTGCGCAGAAAAGGCGTGCTGGCAATCGACGTCTTTCCCGAAGACATGACCGCCCCCTTGGTGAACCGCTATCTCGAAATCAAAGCGCGGCACCTGCTATAAAGCGGTCGGTTTTCTTGCCGAATTTGCGGGCTATATTTTCATAGCCATTCTAATGGCACACCGGAGGAATCAAACATGCTTGGACGAGGCAATGTTATGAACAATAGGCAAACGGCGGACAACTTCCTCAACAAATCCATTTCACCGACAGTTCCTGCTTCCAACCAACCGCAAATCGTAAGACGCCGGAAATGGATCTTGGAACTCACCGTCGCTGGAATTGTTTTGGGATTGCTTTTGCCGCTGTTCCCGGCGGTTGCGTCGCAGAAAAAAGACGCGGAGTATGCGGTTTATCTTTCGCCTGGACGAGATTCCAATATCCCGTGGAATGGTTATCACGTTTCTGTCACCGGCTTCAGCAAAGCGAACGCTCCTCACGAGAAAAACATGAAGTCGATGGCCGAGGCTTGGCATGGCGTATTCAAGAAAACGCCCTACCATTTCAGTAAACCAACAGATAAGAGCAAGAAGTATCAATTCCGCGATCCAACGCCCAAGGATGGCTGGCGCGTCGACTTCAAGAGTGATGCGTTGGATGAATTGGAGCGGTTTCTGGAAAAAAAGGGCTTTGATCGCGTGGGCTCAACGCGACACAAACCCTATTGGCACATCAGTCTCTACGGCAAATCAGAACACGACGCCAAAAAGAAATTCAGCGAGCTTGCCGAAAGGGAATGGCATCTCTGGTTAGTTGAAAAAGACGGCGCGTGGAAGAAAATCAAGTGAGCCGTTGTGTCGTTGTTTTGCGGCAGGGATCGCTTACCGCTTCTTTTTAGTTGCCGCAAGGGCGATGCCCGCCAAGGTAAGATTGGGCACGTACCGAGCATCCGAGCCGAGCAATTCGGCGACCCTTTGGCCCGCGCCTCCGGTCAAAAACACTTGAGGACGCCAGATGCTGTCGTTCGCGTCTTTCGGCAACTGTTCGATCAACTGACGGATTGCGCCGACCGCGCCCCAGAAGAGCCCCGACTCCATCGCCGGCACGGTCGCCTTGCCCAACGCCGACGGAGGCGAGGTCAATTCGGAAAGATCGACCAGCGGTAACAGGTCGGTGAATTCGTGCAATGCGCGGGCTCCCATGGCGATGCCCGGCAAAATGGCGCCGCCTAAAAACACTCCTTCCGACGATACGAAATCGACGGTAATGGCCGAGCCCACATCGACAATCACCGCCGGGCTGCCCGGCTGACGCAGCCGATTGACGGCCACCGCATCGACGAGCCGGTCGATGCCGACCATATCGGGCCGCTCCAAGCCGATTTCAAGCGACAAATCGCCCGAGGCTAACAGCGTAATGCGGTCTTCCGGGCGATGCAGTCCGAGCCAATCGATCAGCCGCGTGGCCGCCGGTCGATTGACGCTGGCGATTTGCCACACGCACGGTTTTTCTGCTTCCGCTCCCAGCCACGCCGCTATGGCGCCCATCTCCGGCGCATCGCCTTGCAGCGACAACGTTCTTACCGGCTCGGGCAATCCTTCTGCACAATCGCCGACAAACAGCCCCAGTTTGATCCGGGCATTGCCGACATCAACAGCGATGAGCGATGGATGCAACATGGGATCAAACTACCAATCCGGCGGCGCCCCTTGAAGCGTTTGGGCAATGCGGCCGACCAACTCGTTGAGCCCTTGTCCCGTGACGGCCGAAATCAGAAAAACTTCGCCGCCGGTCAGTTCGGCAAGCTGCTTTTGCACTTCTCGACCGCTGGGCAAGTCGGCCTTGGTGACCGCTACAATTTCGGGCCGGCGGCCCAACTCGGCGTCGTATTGTTCCAACTCGGCGCGAATCGCGCGATAGTTGGCCAACGGCTCGGTCCCGTCGGTCGGTTCCGGCTCGACGAGATGCACTAAAATGCCGGCTCGCTCGATATGCCGCAAAAATTCGTGCCCCAGGCCGACGCCTTCATGGGCGCCTTCGATCAAGCCGGGGATGTCGGCCATGATGAACGAGCGATCGAAATCGATCTGAACTCGTCCCAAGTTCGGATGCTTGGTGGTAAAGGGATACGGTGCGATTTCCGGCCGCGCGCGCGAAAGCCGGCTTAGCAATGTGCTCTTGCCGGCGTTCGGCTTGCCGACCAATCCGACGTCGGCGATCACCTTCAGCTCAAGCCGCAACATGCGCGCCTCGCCGGGCTCGCCGGGCGTGCCCTGACGCGGCGCGCGATTCGTGGCCGACTTGAATCGAACGTTGCCTTTGCCCCCTTTGCCGCCTTGGGCCACAACCACTTGTTCGCCGGCCTTTGCAAGATCCTTCAGAATGTGACCATGCTTTGCGTCGAAAATCACCGTGCCGGGCGGGACCGGAATCACAATGTCTTCGGCCGAACGACCGTGGCAATTGGCGCTGCCGCCCGGTTGGCCGCAGGGAGCATTCCATCGGCTGCGAT
The DNA here is from genome assembly GCA_964573875.1 of uncultured Planctomycetaceae bacterium. GTDB lineage: Bacteria > Planctomycetota > Planctomycetia > Pirellulales > Thermoguttaceae > CAYWGR01. The sequence continues at coordinate 5,799 of CAZNMP010000211.1, forward strand.
GAGTCAACGGGGCCAGACTGTCGGCGTCTTCCTTGGCCACCATGATGACGCTGCCGCCATCGCCGCCATCGCCACCATCGGGCCCGCCGCGCGGTATGTATTTTTCCCGGCGGAAGCTGATGCAGCCGTCCCCCCCCTTGCCCGCCTCGACATAGATTTCCACTTCGTCAATAAACATAAACCCTGCTATCGCTTATCATCCCATCAATATCGGAAACCTATTAAGTGTACCGATTAACCCGAGCGGTGGGAATA
>CAZNMP010000212.1:0-6050 GCA_964573875.1 uncultured Planctomycetaceae bacterium
GGGGAACTTGAAGACAATCACATCCCAGCGTTTCGGATCCGAGAACTCGTAGGCGAATTTCGAGACCAGGATGCGGTCGCCATTGTAAGAGGGATAAGTCATGTGCTGCGGATTGCCGGGGCCCATGAGAGTCGTTGCACGACACATGGGGCAAGCTCCGGAAGCGGTCTCGTATTGGCCGCCGCGGGACGAGCCCTCTTGATCGACTTCTTCGCTGGCACTGACTTGATAAGGGCAGCCGCATTTCGGGCAAGTCACATCCTTGTGGCGTCCCATCAAGGTTGGGGCCATCGAGCCCGTGGGAATGACGAACGCCTCGGCCTCGAAGGTACGAAACAGGAAGGCCAAAACAAATGCGATCACCACCGACTCAATCGTTTCTCGAATCGCCGCCCCCGAGGGCAAATGGTGTGAAACCGCATCGGTCGGAACTGCCGCGGGAGACTCGGGATTGCTATCGAGGGTTTTACGCTTTGTCATGGAACCAAACGTTCAAAGAGTTCAGGGGCCGGAAACCAGGGGCCAGAGACCAGAGCTCGGGGCTCTGCCCCCGGACCTCTCATCGCTGTCCTCGCATCTAATGAATATACCGGATTGCAGCAGGATTCGGAACTTGAAAAACAAAGTTGCTTCCAAGCGAGAAGGGAATGTACGAAATCGCAGCTAAAGGCTTTCCCAGCAACAACTTAACATTAACATCCCCTTCCATCGGCCATTGGCGGCTATCCTCGGAAGCCGGACTGTTGTCGCCCAGGACGTAAAACTCGTCGTCGGCCAAGAGCACCGGCCGACCCATGCCACGGCAGTGTCGAACACCCGGAGGATGATCGTAATACACATCCCGGTATAGCTGCAAATCCTCAATGGTGATCGCCATCCCCTGGACGGCAATCGCCACGGGGCTGATCAAAGAAGCTCGCGGCGGTTTGGTGCGACCAAATGGTTGCGTGACGTAGGTTTGGCCATTGACGGCCAATAAAAACTGCCGATCTACCAGCGAGGTTTCGATCTGCCACGAGTCCTGCGGAGCGGAAAAATCGCCTTCTGCTTCGGGAACATGCAAGCCATTGCGGTAAACCCTGTAAGAAATCTTTTCTCCGTTCCGATGCAATCGCGTTTCAAAGCAATCGCGGCCGTCGGCCATACGCACGAAAAACGTTCCCTGGCCCGCGATCGGGGCAAGTCGGATCGACAGCAAGAGATCGCGAACGATATGAACGGTTTCCTCGCGTCGAAGCAGAGAAGAAGCCGGACCGCCTAGATCGGTGACAGGCGATTCGCGCAGTTTGCCGCTTGGTCCGGGGACGACGTGATAATACGCAAGCCAATCGGCCGGGGTATCGGCTGGATCCGCCGCATGAGAAATATGCCCCTTGGCAAACTGCCAGCGGCTGTCGTCTTTGATCGGACGCCAACGAGACGGCGGGGGATTTTGCCGAGGCTGGAATCGCGGATCATGGATCAGGATGGCGAGCGCTTGCTGTTCGGCAAGATTTTTTCGTTGGATGCAGCCGTCGGCATAGACATCGCCATACTGGAGTTCCAACGATTCACCGGGGAGACCTGCAACACGCTTGATGAGGATTTGATCGGCTTGGTGCTGGGGCCGAAAGGCGATGATTTCCCAGCGTCGCGGCGAACGCATCTGGAAGGTTGCCCGATCGATCAACACTCGCTGGCCTTCGATATCGTGCAGCGAGTCCACGGCTTTCTGCCGATAGCCGCAGTGGGGACAAACAACCGATGGCGTGGGCGGCACGTCGGTGCTGTAAACGAAGGGGAATCCGCAGTCGTTGCATTCCACGTTGCGGTGCGTGCCGATCAGTCCGTCGGCCATCGAGGCACCGGCGACACGGCATGGGATCACGAGGCCTTGAACGAGCCACGTTTCGACCAATGCGGCCGCGAGGAAAATGAAGATGCCGCCGTGAACTACGGTTCGTAATCGAGAGTTTCCGCGGTTGGCAGTCATCGGAAATAGGTTCGGGAGCGAGATAAACGGACGTTCCGAAGCCGGAGCTTCGGAACGAGAGTGAATAGCTGGAGTTTCGAAACGAGAGTGAACGAGATTCTTCGCTGCGCTCAGAATGACAGATGTTGCATCTTTACAATTCTCCTAACGCTATGCCGCTTGGGATTTGGTTTTTTTCACGCGGGTATCTTTCCAACGCCGATGGAGCCACCAGTATTGACCGGGTTCGATGCGGATAAGCTCTTCGAGCGCCGAGGTATACCACTGGGTTAATTCCCGAATGGTTCCCACCGAATTTTCAACATCGTGCGGGTCGATTGTCGCATGATTGATCATTTGAAATTGCATGGGGCGATGCAACCGACGGACGCCGGTGACGGCCACGCGAGCGTTGTTGTCGAGCGCCAGCAGCGCGATGGCTTTGTGGGCGGAGGCGGGCCGGCCGAAAAATTCGACCCAACAGCCTTTAGCTCCCGCATATTGGTCGGCCAACAGCGTCATGACGCCGCCGTGGCCGAGAATATCGACGATTTGATCGAAGCCGCCGTTTTTAGGAATGATATGCTGGCCGGTGCGGCCGCGAAAATCGTTGACAAAACGGTCGAGATACGGGTTGTCGAGATTGCGGGCAACCGTGTAGGTGGGAAATCCGAGAACGCCCAAGATGTAGCCGCCAACCTCGAAATTACCGAGGTGGGCCGTTACGATCAGCAAGGGACGGTCATCGATCAGATAGCGAACGAAATCGACCTTGTTGACCAAGTCAACAAAATCGCGCCAATTGGTCTCGTGAATTTTGCGCGGCGTGTGCGCCACTTCGAGCACGAGGAGAAATAGATGCTCCCACATTTGTCGGGCCAGTTGATGTCGCTCGGCGGGTGAAATGGCAGGGAAAGCGTGGGACAAGTTGTCGTCCACCACGGCTCGGCGGATGCGAAGCACGTCGCAAAACAGCCACGACAAACCTCGGGCGATGCTCGCGCCGGTCTCGACCCGGGTGGCCTGAACGATACAGATCAAGATGCGGACGACAACATAGACAAGATAGTCGAGGATGCGACGTTGCCACATGGAAAGGTTCCTCCCTGAAAAAACAGCAGGGAGATTTTCGCAAATGGGGCAGTTTAGGGGAATAGCGGTTTCTCGCCGGTTTTTTCGGAAAAAACGCCTCTGCCTTCAGAATGCACCGCTTTTTTGGCGCGGATCGCCCATTGCCGGCCTGAAATACCATTTATCCAGGCCCCAGACCTATTGCGGGATTGACCATAGGGCCAAAATCACGCCGGTGGCATTGAATGCCATGTGCAGCACGATGGCGGGGACAATTCGGTGCGTGCGGTAGTAGAGCCCTCCCAGGACGACCGCCAACAATAACAAAGGCAACGGATCCACAACGGAATTCTCCGGCAGCAGATCTTGCAACAGGATAAGCAGAACGTAGACGGGTATGGTGACGATTAGGAATGCCGCCATGCCGAGCTTGATATCCGACTTCCAATGAGAGCATGAAATGCCGAAATCCACTAGCGTTGCTTTCGCGGCAATTCGTATCCAAACAACCATGATCGCGATGGTCAGCAGATTGGCGATGGTGCGGACGGCGATCAAAAAGACAATCTCCTCGGGATTAATCCGAGGCGTAGCGTTGCGAAAATGCAGTCCGGCAAACAAAAACGCCGTCATGGCCACGGGTATCGCGCCGACAGTCAAGCGGCGTAGTTCCGGCATTTGACGTCGTAGCCGACGTTCGACCGTTTCGAGCCAACCCTGGAGAATCAGGCGAAATAAAAACTCCTCGGTCACGGGAGCAACGAGAACGGCCGTTGCAATGCCGAGCAAAATGACCCAGATGTTCGGATTTTCGAGCAACATGCGAGCCAAGGGATGCGCCGTATCGAGTTCGTCGGCCGAATCAACTTCCGCGGCAGGGACGGGAATCTGGATGCCGAGCCCCTGTTGGGCGATGTGGACAATGCCCACGGGCAGGAAGAAATAAAGGCTGAAGGCCAGCAGAACATCGAATGCGCACCACGGCACGGGCCGGCGCGGCTGGTAGGGGCAAGACGGGCAAAGTCCTTCTTTGGAGTTAGTAATTGGCTACTCCCGCAGCAATCGCATGGCCGTGCGGATGTAAATAACGCCGGAGTAGATGGTCAGATAGAGTGCCGACCAGATCGACACGACCATCAACCACCAGCACCAAGGGGCGGCGTTTTCGGTTTGCGGAACGTCATACGAGAGATAGAACAAACAGGCGCCGGCGGCGATACATTGCAGCACCATCTTCAATTTGCCCGACATCTTGGCCGAGAAATCCGAACCGCGGTCCTCGATGAAGCTGCGCAATGCCGTGACGAGCAATTCGCGGCCGACAATCACGACGACCATCCAGGGGCGAAGTCCCCAGAGCACCTCGTTCATGGCGGGAATCGCCGTCAGAAAAATAAACGTGCCGCAGACGATCACTTTATCGGCGAAAGGATCGAGGATTCGGCCAAGCGTGGTGACTTCGTTGTACTTGCGAGCAAAATAGCCGTCGAGCCAGTCGGTGCCCGCAGCGACGATGAACAGCCACATGCTCGTGAGATAGTATTCCCAAGCGATGAAGCAGAAAAGCACGATGGAGAGGATCAATCGCAAGGTGGTCAACTGGTTGGGCAAATTGAACACGGCCTTGCGGATGCGAGCAGTTGATTTCTTTTCAGCGGTCATATTCGAAAATTCCTATTTTTTCGCAACTTTGATCCCTATTAGATCATAGCTTTGAGAAGCAACTACCTCACAAGCGGCAATTCGGCCGGGCGCTAGCCCTTGGCCGGTCACATAAACGACGCCGTCCACCTCGGGAGCATCAGCGTAGCTGCGGCCAATGTACACATTTCGCTGACCAGGAACAGGGGCGTCGATCATTACATCAAGCTGTTTCCCCACCTGGGAGGCATTCCAGGCAAAGGCGATTTCCTGCTGGGCGGCCATCAGCCGCTCGCGACGTTCCTGCTTCACTTCTTCGGGGAGTTGGCCATCGAGTTTTTCCGAGGGTGTGCCCGGTTCGCTGCAAAAAGCAAATGCACCGAGCCGCTCGAAATGCTGCCGGCGGACGAAGTCGAGCAATTCGACGAATTGTTCTTCGGTTTCGCCCGGGAAACCGGCCATCAACGTGGTGCGCAGGACCAACTTGTCGATACGGCCGCGGAGCCGGTCGAGCAATTGCTCGGTTTCCTGACGGCTGACGCGCCGCTGCATGCGTCGCAGAACTTCGTCGTTGATGTGTTGTAGAGGAATATCGAGGTAGGGCAAAACCTTCGATCCGCCGCCGATAAGCTCGATCACTTCGTCGGTGATGTGCATGGGATACAGGTACATCAAGCGGATCCAGGCGATGCCATCGATGCGTTCCAGACGTCTCAAAAGCTCGGCCAATTGCGGCCGGCCGGCAATGTCGATGCCGTAGAAGCTGGTATCCTGCGCGACGAGAACCAGTTCGCGGACGCCGTCGGCGGCAAGCTCCTCGGCTTCGGCCACCACTTGGTCGATAGGTTTGCTGGCATAGGGGCCGCGCATGTGCGGGATTGAACAGAAACTGCAAAGCCGGTTGCAACCTTCGGCGATTTTCAGATAGGCCAAGTGACGGAGCGTGAGCCGTTGCCGACCAAGATCCGACAGTGGATTGCTTGGAGCCGGATGGAACAGAGTTCGCTGCTCGATCTCGCCACGGTCGAGCCGGCCAAGTGATAGAACGATTTCATCGCGGGCAAAAACACCTAGTATTTGGTCAATATCGGGAAAACGCTTTAGAAGCTCGTCTTTATCACGTTCGGCAAGGCATCCGGCAACAACCACGCGGCCTACGCGACCGGATTTCTTGAGCCGTAACATCTCTTCAATCGCGGCATAGGATTCGCTGCGGGCGTCGCCAATGAAGCCGCAGGTGTTCACGACGGCCAGATCGGCGCCGCCGGGCTCGGAAACCATGCGATAGCCGTCGCGACGCAACCGGCCGGCCATCCGTTCGCTCTCTACGAGGTTTTTCGCACCACCAAGGCTCATCAGGGCCTACGCGGGCCGAGGTTTGCCCATA
>CAZNMP010000213.1:0-6023 GCA_964573875.1 uncultured Planctomycetaceae bacterium
CGCTTGAAAAAACCTACGAAACGGTTCGCACCGAAATTGCCACCCGGTACACTTCCGATAAAGACTCGGCGGCCCAGGCCCTGCAAGACTCGCAATGGGAAGCGATGGAAGCCGCCGACGCCGCGCGCGGCGGGTTGAATCTGCCGATTAAAGAAATCCTGGCCGGCCTCGACGACCGCTGGCGGGAACTGGAAGACCTACATAAACAAGCCGTCGCCATCCTGCAAAAACGCGGCCACTGGGATCGTTTTCCCGAAACGCCGACCAGCGTCATTCTCGAAAAACATCCGGGCCGCCGTTTCTGCCGCGCTCTGGAACAAGCCCACACCGAGTTTCGCAGCCTCACGAAACAGGTTCTGCCGCAATTGTTCCAAGGCGCTCGGCCATTCGGCATTCTTTTGCTCTTGTGGCTTGTCGCCGCCATTCCGTCGATCGCAATTTTTGGCGATTGGCGCGACTGGCGCTGGGCAGCCGTCAGCGCAGGCTTCGCGGTCATCGCCGGAGCGATAGCCGGCGCGTGGGTCTATCGAATCGCCAAACGGCAATCCGTCGAGGCCTATCTCGCCTTGCGCCGCACCATGCTCGAAGCCGGCCTGAGCAATCCGACCGTGCTCGAAACGGCCAAGGCCGAAAGCCAGCGACTCGATGCCGCCATCCAGGCGCGCCACCAATCGCAAGTTCAAAAGGCCGAAGAAGCCTACGCCTCGGCCATGTCGCGCATCGAGTATCGCAAAAAAACCGAATCGCAGCGGGCCGACGACACCTATCCCAAACAAATGGCCGATCTCGTCGCTTGGCGCGATAAAACGCTCAAGGAACTTGAAGAGAAATATCCCCCGCTGCTTCGGCAGCTTGAAGAACAATATAAAACCGAGTCGGAACGATTCCGCCTTCGCCGCGCCAAGGCAATCGAAGAAAACCAGCATCGTTTCGAGCGCGAATGGGCCGATATGGCCCAACGCTGGCAATCGGGCATGACAAGAGTCGGCGCCACGATGGAAGAACTCGAACAGCTATGCCGCGAGTCCTTCCCCGATTGGAATACCGACGATTGGTCGCGTTGGAATCCGCCCGCGACGATCCCTTCGATCATCCAGTTCGGCCGCAGCGCGATCAAATTGGGCGATATGAAAGACGGCATTCCCGAGGATGAACGGCTCCGGCCCGCAACGCTCGATTTCACGTTGCCTACGGTGCTGCCATATCCGCGGCGGTCGCTGTTATTGCTCAAAGCGGCGGGCTTGGGCCGTGCCCGAGCGGTCGAACTCATGCAAACCGCGATGCTCCGGATGTTGACGGCCATGCCGCCCGGCAAAGTGCGATTCACGATCATCGATCCCGTTGGACTGGGCGACAACTTCTCGGCCTTCATGCACTTGGCCGATTTCGACGAACAACTGGTCGCCAGCCGCATCTGGACCGACGCCAACCATATCGAGCAACGGTTGGCCGACCTGACGAAACACATGGAAAACGTCATCCAGGTGTATCTGCGCAAGGAATTCCACTCGATCGAAGAATACAATGCTTATGCCGGCGAGATGGCCGAGCCTTATCGGGTGCTCGTGGTAGCCAATTTCCCGGCGAATTTTTCCGAGGCCGCCGCCCATCGCATCAAGAGCATTGTGGCCAGCGGCGCGCGGTGCGGCGTATTCGTGATGATGAGCGTCGATACGAAACTGCCGATGCCGCGTAACTTCAACTTGCCCGACCTCGAAAACGACGCGCTCGTTTTGCGTTGGGCCGATAGCCACTTCGTTTGGGAGCATCCCGACACCGAGCCGCTAACCGTCCAGTTCAGTGCGCCGCCTTCGACGGATCGGTTCAAGGAAATTCTGCGCATCATCGGCAGCGCGGCAAAAGACTCGGGCCGCGTCGAAGTGCCGTTCTCTTATATCATTCCCGAGCCGCAAGATTGGTGGACCGCCGACAGCCGCGGCGGCATTGATGTGCCTCTTGGTCGTGCCGGCGCGATGAAGCTCCAGCATCTTGACCTTGGCAGCGGCACTTCGCAACACGTTTTGATCTCCGGCAAAACGGGCTCCGGTAAATCGACTCTGCTGCACGTTCTCATAACGAATATGGCGTTGCGCTATAGTCCCGACGAGATGGAACTGTATCTGGTCGACTTCAAAAAAGGCGTGGAATTCAAGGCCTATGCCCGTGCGCTGTTACCCCACGCCCGCGTCGTGGCCATCGAAAGCGAGCGAGAATTCGGCCTCAGCGTTTTGCAACGTCTGGATGCTGAATTGCGCACGCGCGGCGATTTGTTCCGAAACCGCGGCATGCAAGACTTGAAAAGCTATCGCAACGCCGAGCCGTCGGCCCGGATGCCGCGCATTTTGCTGATTATCGACGAGTTCCAAGAGCTGTTCATCGAGGACGACCGGATCGCCCAAGAGGCGGCGCTGCTGCTCGACCGACTCGTGCGTCAAGGCCGAGCATTCGGCATCCATGTTTTACTCGGTTCGCAAACCTTGGGCGGTGCTTATACGCTTGCCCGCAGCACGATCGGCCAAATGGCGGTTCGCATCGCGTTGCAATGCAGCGAAGCCGACGCCCATCTGATCCTGAGCGAAGACAACACGGCTGCCCGACTGCTGACGCGCCCCGGCGAAGCCATTTACAACGATGCCAACGGCCTTTACGAGGGCAACCATCCGTTCCAGATTGTATGGCTCTCCGATAGCGAGCGCGACGAGCATCTGCAACACGTCAACGAGCTTATGAAGCAGAAGCATTGCACGGTTCCGCCGCCGATCGTGTTCGAGGGCAATGTGCTGGCCGATCCGAGCGACAATCCGAATCTGAAACAACTGCTCGAATCGCCGACCTGGCCCGAAGCCGCGCCAAGCGTATCGGCATGGCTAGGATCGGCCGTTGCGATCAAAGAGCCCACGGCCGCTGTGTTCTTGCGGCAGAACGGCAGCAATCTGTTGATCGTCGGCCATCGCGAAGAAGCCGCGCTCGGCGTCATGGCGTCGAGCTTCATCAGCTTGGCTGCACAGCTCTCGCCAGTTCCACAAGATAAGAAAGGCATCGCCGGTAGCGGACCGCAGTTCTATATTCTCGACGGCACGCGCCCCGACGCTCCCGAAGTGGGGTTTTGGAACCGCATCGTCGAGATCGCACCGCAGACGGTCAAAATCGCCAACGTTCGCAATTCGTCCGAATTGATTGCCGAGATCCACGCGGAACTGGTTGCACGCCAACAAAACGGGCTGGAAAACGCGCCGCCCCTCTATCTGTTCCTCTACAACTTGGGCCGTTTCCGCGATCTGAAGAAAGAAGACGAGTTCGGCTTCTCTTCCGACGACAAGCCCACCACGCCTGCCAAACAATTTGCTTCGATCCTGCGCGAAGGATCGCCGCTGGGCATCCATGCCGTGATCTGGTGCGACACCTACAGCAACGTCAATCGCATGATGGATCGGCAATGTCTGCGCGATTTTGAAATGCGGGTGTTGTTCCAGATGAACGCCAACGATTCGAGCAGTTTGATGGATACGCCCGAAGCCAGCCGGCTCGGTGTGCATCGCGCATTTTTCTACGACGAAGGCCAAGGCCGCATGGAGAAATTCCGCCCCTACGGTTTACCCTCGCCCGAATGGCTTGCATCGGTTAAAAAGCAGTTGGCACGGTAGTTTGCCGTCTTGCTATCGCTTATTTGGATGTGCGGCAATGAGAGATTCTTAACGATGCTGAGAGTTATCGCGGCGAAGGTCGGTTCCCGCCCGTGAAGACAAACGTCGTGATCTTCATGTTTGGTAGTGCTTTTTGCATCATTTGCTTGGCTTGTTCCACCCGGGCATCAGCTTCGTTGCCGTCGCAGTCCTTGTACGCGCCGACAAGCAGCACTTGTTTTACGTGAGCAGCATTCCGCAGAGCAGGAATCGCCGTCTCGGCATCTTCAGCGTAGACGGTGAAGGGCGGCGGCTCCGCTGCAGCTAACGTCATTTTTGCGTAGCCCGGCGCATCGTGATACAGATGCCACGCCAGCCGGTCTTGCCCAATGATTTCCTCTGATTCGATCCGCATTTCGCCCTTCATCCCAAGGAACCGCAAATTGTGTCGAACATTGATTTTTGTAAGGTCGTGCATCAGTGTGTAATTACATTCTTCGGCGCCGATCGTAAGGTTCCATAATTCAGGTACGTCGCCCAGAAGTCGAACATTTTTCAGGAGCGTAGGCGAATCGAAAAGTGTGAGGGAATATCCTTCTTTTTCGTATCGCAATTCGGCCCCGCCCCCAGACAGAATCTCCCCGAAGATTTCTGTTCGTTTGGAGTGCTTGGAACACGATGTTTGGCTTTTAGTAGGCAAAGTCCAGTTCTCTGGCACAGCCGTTTTGTCATCGGCTTGGATCAGCATCTCGATACAGGCGGCGGATTTCGTCTCTCCAAGGTGAATCGAGAAGACCTCACCGTATTTCACAAAGTCGATAAATCGCTTCTTCTGGCAGTCTACATGCGGTTTCTGAATCGTTAGACTGGGGTTGAGCTTTTTGGTTTCAATGTCTCCGATTTTCGATTGCTCAACGGTTACATCGACGCTTGCTCCGTCTGGTTGCCGACCTCCAATCATTATCTCTACCCACAAACCATCTTGAACCACGACGATGTGCGGCCGTTGTGCTTTTCCTTCAAGCGTAGCGCCAATCACGAACGGGCTTTTGGTCGTGCTCGATAGCGTTCCCTTTTGATTTTCGGGCAAGTTGAGCTTCGGCAAAAGAACCATCGCCCCCTCGGCTTCGATCCATCGGCAGAGGACGCCAAATGGTTGTGAAGAGGAGGAACCAGGATACTTTTCATCACCGGCTGCCGCTCGGAAGCTCCAAGCAAGCGAGACTGCAATAGCCCAAACACAGATGATGCAACGAATTTTACAGTTCTTTTCTGGTAGAAAAACTTGCATCGAAAAAACCTTCATGTGGGGGGTGTTGTATCATATTCCGCATTCAGGGCTGCCACAAGATCATTTGCAGCGACTGTTTAAACAGCTATAATGCATTAGTTCCTGCCCACTTACCATTCCCCAATTTTCCATCCTTGTTTGGAGATTTCTGTCATGAAGCGTCGTGAAATGTTATTGACCGCCGGGGCCGCCGCGATCGGCTTGTCGGCCTTCCCGATGGGCTGGGTCGCCGCCGCCGACAAGAAAAAACAAAAGATTCTCTATTTCACTCGCAGCGCCGGCTTCTGCCATTCCGTGGTCGATCGCCACGGCAAAAGCGAGTTGGCCTACTCGGAAAAGATGTTCATGGAACTTGGCGCGAAGCACGGCTTCGAGGTCGTTTGCAGCCAAGATCCCGCGTTGTTCGACGGCGACTTGAGCGGGTACGATGCCTTCGCCTTCTATACGACCGGCGTCTGCCTCTCCGACAAGGGCAAAGCCAACCTGCTCGAAGCCGTCAAGAACGGCAAGGGCTTCATCGGCTTCCACTCGTCGACCGACTCGTTCCATTCCGCGGGCATCGATCCCTACATCGCCATGATCGGCGGCGAATTCATCACCCACGCCTCGCAACAAGAAGCGTTCATGAAACTCGTCGATCCGAAGTTCCCCGGCACCAACGGCCTGGGCGACGGATTCAAGATGAACGAAGAGTGGTACTGCATGAACAAATTCGCTCCCGACTTGCATGTAATCTTGGTCCAAGAGACCGAGGGCATGCACGACGAGCCGTATCAACGGCCGCCGTTCCCCGCCACCTGGGCTCGCCTGCAAGGCAAGGGCCGCGTGTTCTACACCTCGATGGGCCACCGCGAAGACGTGTGGACCAATCCGAAGTTCGAGCAAGTCGTGCTCGGCGGCGTCGCCTGGGCCCTCGGCAACGTCGAAGCCGACGTAACGCCCAACATCGCCCAAGTTACGCCCAAGGCGAACCAGCTCAAGCGTTAAGCCGGCTGCCTTCGCAAAGAAATAACCGAAACTTCAACTCCATGCCCACGCTCGTCGTGGGCATGGTTTTTTGGTGCGTCAGGCATGACGCGCAGCGTCATGACCTGACGCTGGCAACCGGG
>CAZNMP010000214.1:0-6021 GCA_964573875.1 uncultured Planctomycetaceae bacterium
CAGCGTTGGTTCCATGACGGTGCCAGACTAATGCAGAAAACTGCGTCAAAGAGCGGCAAAGATATTTGGTATCATCTCCTACCGATTTAGCGATTCGACACGCACGTACAGCTCCGCTGGTGTACAGGATCTACTAATGCACTTTTCGGTGCGTCGCGAATGTAGTTTGCCGTGCTTCGCGGTGCTACCACTGCTTTACAATTCTTTGCGGCGCGCCGCAGACGCACACTACGTCTATTTCACTTCTCTTTGAACATGGAAACCGATTTGTTGCGCAGGTTCGGCGGGCTTTTCGATCATTTTGTTTAACACCTGGGCGATGGCTTTGATTTGTCCGTCGTGGAGCTTGACCGTCTCGGTCAAACGGGGCAATTGTTCGACCAGTTCGCCCGGCGTTGCCATCAAGCGACGAAGCCTAACAAAAATACGGATGATCTCGATGTTGACCTGAACGGCGGTGGGCGACCGAAGCACGCTCGACAACATGGCGACACCATGTTCGGTGAACACCCAAGGCAATTTACGGTGGCCGCCATGACGGCTACTTGATATCACAATTTGTGACATCAAGTTTGTAAACTCTTGCTGTGTAAGCTGATACGCAAAATCTTCCGGGAATCGATCGCGGTTTCAGCTGACTTGCTCATTGAGACGGGTCGTAGTCACCCCGTACAACCGGGCAAGATCGGAATCGAGCATCACCCGCTGGCCGCGTACAACACGAACCAGTTTCTGGATTTCATGGGATGTAGCGATTGCGGTGCTCGATGGCTTCTTGCTCATGGCGTTCTACCCGGAGGTGGAAAAAGACGCTTTCGCAAAATGCATATTATGTACGGTGTACGTGATCTACCAATTCGCTTTTTTGGTGCGTCGCGAAGGCAGGTTACCATGCTTCGCGGTGCTACCACGGCTTTGCTTTTCTTTTTGGTGCGTCGCGGACGCACCCTACTACTACTACTACTGTTTTGCCGTTCTTGGAGGTGCGTCGCGGACGCACCCTACCTCTACCATCGCAAGGGTTTTTGCCAAGCTTCTTTCAATGCGACAACGTCGGCTGTAATGACGGGGCCGGTGTGGTCGGTAATTTCTAGGCGGCCGGTGTCGGTTACTTCGCCGATTCGAGCCTGGAGTACGCCGGCCATGGCTTTTTCGAAGGCGGCGGCGTTCTTGGGCTGCACTTCGCAAAGGAACCGCGTGTTCGATTCGCTGAAGAGGAGAGCCTGGGTGGAAAGCGAACAGCCCTTATCTCCCTTGAATGAAGAGAGGTCGATTTTCGCTCCTAAGCTGCCGGAGAAGGCCATTTCGGCGGCGGCAACGGCCAGTCCGCCTTCGGAAAGATCGTGACAGGCTCGAACCAGTCCGTCGGAAATCGCATGGTGGATGGCCGCGAAGGTTTTCTTCGCCACAACGGCGTCCACCTTTGGCGGTTCACCGCCGGAGAGGTTTTCGACCATCGCGAAATGCGACCCGCCGAGTTCGTCTTTCGTTTCGCCAACGAGATACAACAGGTTGTCGGACTGTTTCAGGTCCATCGACACGCAGCGGCCGACGTCATCGACTTGGCCCAGGGCACTAATCAAGAGCGACGGCGGGATCGAGATCGGCTCTTTGGCACCCAGCGGGCGGAACTCGTTGTTCAGGCTGTCTTTGCCGCTGACGAACGGCGTGCCCAGAGCCACGGCCAAATCCTTGCAGGCCAATGCCGCGCGGACCAACGAGCCCAAGGTCTCGGGCCGGTCGGTGGTGCCCCAGCAGAAGTTGTCAAGGATGGCGATACGGCTGGGATCGGCACCGACGGCCACGCAGTTGCGCACGGCTTCGTCGATCGCACTGGCAGCCATCCAGTAGGTGTCGAAATCGCCGTAGCGGGGATTCATGCCGCACGAAACCACGATGCCTCGACGGCTGGTCAAGACAGGCCGCAGTACGGCCGCGTCGCCGGGGCCGTCGTTTGCCGTGCCGACAAGCGGTTTGAGAACGCTGCCGCCTTGCACCTCGTGGTCGTATTGACGGATCACCCATTCCTTGCTGCAAACGTTGAGCGAGCCGAGGATCTTCAGCAGAGAAGTGGTGAATTCCTCACACTTTGCACTGGCAGAGCCAGTGGCACACACAGGAGAGCCAGTGGCAGACGATGAATCCGTGGCTTCTGCGGCCGCCCTCACCCCCGGCCCCTCTCCCGCAAGCGGGCGAGGGGAGGTAGGGACAAAAACCGCATCGCGGACGACGGGTGGGCGGCCGTCGTGGAGGAATTCCATCGCGAGGTCGGCCACTTGATGCTCGCCATATTTCAAAACGAGCCGGCCGGTTGGTTTGAATTGACCGATGACGGTGGCCTCGACGCTTTCGGAATCGCACAGGGCCTTGAGTTCGTCCCATTTGTCGGGCGACACGGAAAAGACCATGCGTTCTTGGGCTTCGGAGATCCACATTTCGGTGTAGGAAAGGCCCTCGTACTTCACGGGCATCCGTTCGAGCCAAACTTCGGCTCCGATCTTTTCGCCCATCTCGCCGACGGCGCTCGAGAAGCCGCCGGCTCCGCAGTCGGTCACGGCGTTGTACAATTCGCGGTCGCGAGCGGCGAGCAGCACGTCGAGGACCATTTTTTCGGTGATGGCATTGCCAATCTGCACAGCCCCGCCTGAAAGCGTTTCGCTGTGGCTCGTCAGTTCGGCCGAGCTGAACGTCGCGCCGTGAATGCCGTCGCGGCCGGTGCGTCCGCCGATGGCCACGATCAGGTCGTTCGGCTGCTGGTGTTTGAACGATTTATCACGAGGAATCAGTCCGATGTTACCGCAATAGACCAGCGGATTGCCGAGGTATCGCGGGTCGAAATACAGCGCACCGTTGACCGTAGGGATGCCCATACGGTTGCCGTAATCGCGGACGCCGGAGACGACGCCCTTCATCACGCGGCGCGGATGCAGGACGCCGGGCGGAAGCGATTCGGCCGGCGTATCGGGCGGGGCGAAGCAAAACACATCGGTATTGCAGATCGGCTTGGCGCCCATGCCGGTGCCCATCGGGTCGCGGATTACGCCGCCGATGCCCGTGTTGGCGCCGCCGTAGGGCTCAAGGGCCGAGGGGTGATTGTGCGTTTCGACTTTGAAACACACGTTGTACTGATCGTCGAAGCGAATCACGCCGGCATTGTCGGAAAACACGCTGACGCACCAGTCCTGATCGCCGGCGTCCTTGCGGATCTGTTGCGTGGCGGCGAAAATCGTTTCCTTCAGCATGTTTTGGAAGGTTTTTTCGCCGTTTTCGTCGCGATAGCGGATTCGGCCGGCCAATGTCTTATGGCTGCAATGCTCGCTCCACGTTTGGGCAACCGTTTCCAGCTCCACGTCGGTTGGATCGCGGTCGAGCTTGCGGAAATGGGCCTGGATCGTCTGCATTTCAGTGAGCGACAGGAAGAGCTGCCCTTCGCGGCTTAGTCGCGTGAGCGTTTCGTCGTCCATCGCGCGGATCGGCACGGTTTTCAATTGGAATTGATACGGCGAGCCGACTTGCAACCGCTCGAAATTCAAGGGGCCGACGACAACCTGCTCGATGGCGTCGTTGGCAAGCACTTTGGAACAAAGCAGCTTGAGCCGCTCGTCGGACAGTGGGCCGACGGCGTATTTTTTCATCGTCCGCACGGCATCGACCTTGAGACGGAAATCGGCGATGGCGTCCATCGCACTTTGGGCCACAGGATCCATCACGCCGGGCTTCGGCAACACGTGGATCCAATGGGCGCGGCCCTGCGGAAGTTGCGTGAGCGAGCTATCGCCGACCGGTGCAACGATCGTTCGCTCGACGACGCGGTCGGAGAGCAATTCGTCGGCGATTCGAGCGACTTGCGCCTGATCGAGGTTGCCTTGGATCAAGTATCCTCGTGCGGATGTTACTGCAAGACGATCTACCAAATGCAATTCAGCGGCCGCGGCCGCTACGTCTTTTGCGCCGAGATCCGGTTGTCCGGCGGCGGCGTAGATATCAACTTCCCAAAGCATCGCGATTCTTTTTTGCTTGAGTTAAAAAGCGGGTGATTTCTTCGAGGTTATTGTCGCGGAGCGCGGCATGGAGCGAGGCGAGATTCGAGCCATATTGTTCAAGGGCGCGAAGGATGTTCTCGCGATTGAGCACGAGGATCTGCCTCCATAGTTCGGGGTCGCCTGCGGCAATCCGAGTGGTATCCAACAGGCCGGAGCCGGTCAGACGATAGAATTTTTCGGGCATGGTGAGCGTCAGTGCGGCTGCGGCCACATGGGGCAGATGGCTTGTCAGAGCCAGCGCTTGGTCGTGTTCCTCGGGCGACATCTGGACGACCAGCGAACCGAGCGATTGCCAGAATTGCTCCAAGAGATCGAAGTCTTCGGCCCGGGTGTTGACCGTGGGCGTAAGGATGGCGACTCGGCCCTCGAACAAATCGGCCGAGGCATAGGTGGCCCCGGTTTTTTCGCTGCCTGCCAGGGGATGGCTGCCCAGGAAACGGCAACCGCGAGGAACATTGTTATCCAGGGCCGCAACAATCGGATGCTTGACGCTGCCGGCATCGGTAATCAAAATTCGCTCGGGACAATGTTGCGCGGCTTGTCGCACATGATCGACAATCCGGCCGACCGGCGTGCAAACGATGACCAATTCGGCCTCGGCAACGCCCTTGGTCAGATCGATCGTGGTATGGGTAACGGCCTCGACTCGTCGAGCGATTCGCAAACTGGCCTGCCGCCGGCCGATTCCGATGACATTTTTGGCCAGATTTCGCTGGCGCAGGGCCAAGCCGATCGAGCCCCCGATGAGCCCTACCCCCACGATGGCGACGGTATCCCACTGTTTCATGGTCGATTTCCTGTGTGCGAAGCAAAGCATTGTACCAAATCATCGCCGGTTGTGAGTGGGGGGCTGGAAGCTAGGGACTAGAGGCTAGGGACTAGAGGCTAGCGTGGAAAACGTGCCGGGGAATTGCTCGAAACGCGGTAGTCACTACGAGTTCATCCCAAAGACAGAGGGACGATCAAAAGCAGGACACTCTGCAACCTAAATGACCAGACTGTTGCCTACAAAAATAAGCCGTGGCCAATCAAGGGATTTACCGCTTGCCTTTCGCCCGCTTAAAAGCAGCTTCAATTCGGTCGATCGTTCTCAGATTTGGCTTATGCTTGCCGGATTCCAGTCGAGAGAGAGTCTCTTGTCGAATCCCGGCCAGCTTGGCCAATTGAACTTGGGTTAGCCCAAGTTCTTGTCGTTTCTTGATAATCGTTCGAGCAATGGATGCCCGAGCAAACGGGATCGCTTCCTGATATCCGTTGGGTGGCGTTCCCTCAAGAGCCGAAAGCTCGGCTTCAGGAATCAGGACAAACCGAGTTCCATTGATTTCGATAGTCGGTCTAGTCGTAGAATCCATCTCTATGTCCAACCTGTTCGATATAAATGTTTGCGCCAACCACCTTGAATTGTAGGCGATAATCACCGGTTCGCATACGATAGTGACCTGCAAGCTTGCCACGCAAGGGTTTGACGCCGCTCACATCGGGCCACCGCTTCAACCGTTCAAATAAAGCTTCCATCCGAGCCTGAATCATGAGAGGTAAGCTCTCGAATTGCTTCTGGGCGGCTGGGGCAATGTAGATCATTACTCTATTATGATACAATATGACACAATTGTCGAGTGGAATATGCCATATTATGACATATTAAGAAAGCGAGCAACAAAGATTACATTTATATGGGATGAATCCCATGTATCGCTTTCATTTCAGAACACCGGGTGCTTTTTTTCTGAAATCGTGAATTACTCGGTTGATTACTTACCCTCCTGCCGGCTAAACATTACTAGGCCAATGTGATTTATCTGTGTTGCTCTTTCCGTGTCGTGAGTTTACAATGCCGTTGTCAGAATATGGAGGAGACTGCGCCCGTATCCTTTGAATAATTGAACGAATGACGCAAGTGCTTGTGCAGTATAGGCTTGCGGCGCGCCTGTAGCTCAGGGGATAGAGCAACGGTTTCCTAAACCGTAGGTCGCAGGTT
>CAZNMP010000215.1:0-5951 GCA_964573875.1 uncultured Planctomycetaceae bacterium
GTTGCAGCCGATCTTGGATGGTCTGCACTGGCTAGGCATTGATTGGGACGAAGGGCCCGGCGTCGGCGGACCTTTTGCACCTTATTATCAATCGCAGCGGTCGGATCGCTATCGCGCGGCGGTCGAACGGCTGTTGGCTTCCGGCCATGCCTACCATGATTACGCCACGACGGCCGAGTTGCAGGCCGAGCGCGAAGCAGCCGAGCGCGAGAAGCGGCCGTTTCGATACAGCCGCCGCTTCATGGCCGAAACACCTGCCGAGCGCGCGAAGTTCGAGGCCGAAGGGCGTCAGGCGGTCGTGCGTCTGAAGATGCCCACCGAAGGCACGCTGGTGCTCGACGACTTGGTGCGCGGCCGGGTGGAATTCGAGTGGGTGCGCGAGCAAGACCATGTGGTTCAGCGGACCGACGGCTCGTGCCTCTATCACTTGGCCAATGTGGTCGACGATTTCGATCTTCAGATCACGCACGTCATTCGTGCCGAAGAGCATCTGTCGAACACGCCGCGTCAGGTTTTCATTCTTGAAGCGTTGGGCTATCCTCGGCCGATCTACGCGCATTTGCCTTTCGTGGCTGAGCCGGGCAGTCGTAACAAGCTGAGCAAGCGGAAACTGGATAAGTATCTTAAAAACCGCGATTTTGCCCAACTCGTGGAACACGGCCGGAAAATTGCCGAGCAGATCGGCCACGCCGTGGAGGCCGATGCCTTTAACCCCGTGATTGTTGATTTCTATAAGACGGTCGGCTACTTGCCCGACGCAATTATCAACTACATGGCGCTTCTGGGCTGGTCGTTGGACGATAAGACCGAGCATTTTTCGCGTGAGGAATTGATCCAAAGCTTTTCCTTGGACCGCGTGAACAAGGCCCCGGCCAGTTTTGATCCGAAGAAGCTTCAGGCGTTCGAGGATTGGCATTTCCAGCAGCTTCCGCTCGAACGGAAATGCGAGCTTGTAACGCCGTTCTTGGAAACGGCCAAGTTGGTCTCCACGCCTCCCGCGGCCGATCAACAGGAATTGATTGCGAAAGTGATTGTCGCCGCCGGCGACCGCATTAAAGTGTCGGGCGATATCTTGGCGTTCGCCGATTTCTTTCAGGCCGATGACGCTTTGCAGTACGACGAGCAAGCGTATTTGCGCAAGGGCGACGTAGCTGCATTATTGGTGAAATTCCTCGACCGATTGGCCCCGGTCGAGCCGTTCGACGCAGCGACATTGGATGCCATGATGCACGATTTTGTCGCAACGGAAGGCATTAAGATCAGCCAAATCATTCATCCCGTGCGCGTGGCCGTAACCGGCAAGTCAGTTGGCCTAGGGCTGTTCGACACGCTGGCGATACTCGGCAAAAAACAGTGTTTGCAGCGAATTGACCGGGTGATAAGATTAACAAAGCCAATGGGGGATATACCAGTGTCGTAAGTTACGCATATAATGGGGAGCGTGAGTCGTCTATTCGTATCGGAGGTTTGACCATGACTACTGCCACTATCGAGGAGGCCCAGGCGAGCCTGCCTTCCCTTATCTCCCACCTCAAACCGGGTGAGGAGATTGTGATCATGGAACACGACCGGCCTGTCGCCCGGCTCGTGGGGGAGCCCCGCCAACGAAAGCTAGGTGGCGGCATCGGGAAGCTGACGATTATCGAGGACGACGAATCGCACCTGGACGACTTCCAAGAGTACATGCCGTGAGATACCTGCTGGACACCCATGCGTTCCTCTGGGCCATGCTCGACGATCCACGCCTAAGCAATAGTGCAAGGGCCCTGATGCTGAACGCGGATAACGAGCTGCTGGTCAGCCCGGCGAGTTACTGGGAGATCGCTATTAAGATCAGCCTGGGCAAGTACACGCTGAATGACGATTTCGAGGCGTTCATGGAGCGGCAGACTGTTTACAGCGAGTTTACTCCGCTGCCAATCTCGATCCAACATGCCGCCGTTGTGGCTGGCCTTCCGTTTCATCATCGCGACCCCTTCGATCGATTGCTGGTTGCTCAAGCGATTTACGAGGAGATTCCTATTATCAGTACTGACCGAGCGTTGGATGCCTATTCTATTGTAAGGATTTGGTGAAACGACCCTTTGCATGTATACGAGAAGGTGACCATGACGACCGACAATTCTATCCCCAATGAAAATACATCGACCGACTTCATCCGCGAGATTATTCGTGAAGATAATCGCACGGGCAAACATAACGGGCGCGTGAACACGCGGTTCCCGCCGGAACCGAACGGGTATCTCCATATCGGACATGCAAAGTCGATCTGCCTGAACTTCGGCATCGCCCGAGAGTTTGGCGGGCTGTGCAATCTGCGGTTCGACGACACGAATCCATGCAAGGAGGATGTCGAATACGTGGATTCGATCATGGAAGATGTTCGCTGGCTCGGGTTCGATTGGGACGACCGGCTGTATTACGCCTCAGACTATTTCCAACAGATTTACGAGTGGGCCGTGCAACTGATCAAGGCCGGCAAGGCTTATGTATGCGATCTCTCGGCCGACGAAGTGCGCGAAACACGCGGCACGCTGACCGCCCCCGGCACGAATAGCCCTTATCGCAATCGCTCGGCGGAAGAAAATCTCGATTTGTTCCAAAGGATGAAAGCCGGCGAATATCCCGACGGGTCGAAAACGCTGCGCGCCAAAATCGACATGACTTCGCCCAACCTCAACATGCGTGACCCGGTGATGTACCGCATTCTACGCGCTACGCATCATCGCACGGGCGACAATTGGTGCATCTATCCGACCTACGACTTTACGCATGGGCAATCCGACTCGATCGAGCGGATCACGCATTCGATCTGCACGTTGGAATTCGAGAACCATCGGCCGCTCTACGATTGGTACATCCGCGAACTCGGCATTTTTGCGCCGCAACAGATCGAGTTTGCTCGGTTGAACTTGACTTACACCGTGATGAGCAAGCGATTTTTGCTCAAGCTGGTGAAGGAGGGCGCGGTAAGCGGATGGGATGATCCGCGAATGCCGACGATTTGCGGCATCCGTCGTCGTGGGTTTACGCCCGAGGCAATCCGCGATTTCTGTGCGACGATCGGCGTGTCGAAGGTCGATAGCACGGTGGATTATGCGTTGCTCGAGCATTGCGTGCGGGCTGACTTGAACAAGCGGGCCAATCGCGTGATGGGTGTTCTGCGGCCATTGAAGGTGATTGTTGATAACTATCCCGAAGGCCAGGTTGAGCAGATGGAAGCGATCAACAATCCCGAGGACGCCTCGGCCGGTACGCGGCTGGTTCCTTTCTCGCGTGAATTGTACATCGAGCAGGACGACTTCCGCGAAGTGCCGCCCAAAAAGTATTTCCGCATGACGCCCGGCCAGGAAGTCCGGCTGCGCTACGCCTATCTCGTTACCTGCACCAGCGTGGTAAAAGATCCGACGACGGGCGAAGTGGTCGAAGTGCATTGCACCTACGACCCGGCCACGCGCGGCGGCAACACGCCCGACGGGCGGAAAGTAAAAGGCACAATCCATTGGGTCTCCGCCCAACATGCCGTCGAGGCCGAGGTGCGGCTTTACGATCACTTGTTCACCAAACCGAATCCCTACGATGTGCCCGAGGGGCAGGATTTCATCGTCAACATGAATCCGAATTCCTTGGAACGATTGCCCTGCTGTTATGTTGAGCCAAGCTTGAAAGACGCATCGCCGGGCAGCCGGTTCCAGTTCGAACGGCTCGGCTATTTCTGCGTCGATACGGATTCGACCGCCGAAAAGCTAGTATTCAATCGCACGGTATCATTGGTAGATACCTGGGCGAAGATTGCGAAAAAGGGTTAAAAAGTGTAGCGGCAGGGCTTGCCAGAACAGAAATATTTTCCAGATATAATACGGAGATTTAATTCCATGCCACTTTGCGTTGTCGGTTCGGTAGCTTTGGATAGCGTTGAAACGCCTACGGAAACGCGGGATAACGTGCTGGGCGGGTCGGCCGTTTTCTTTTCGTATGCCGCTAGCTTTTTCACGACGGTGCGGCTGGCCGGCGTGGTCGGCGAGGACTGGCCGGATGAAAACACCCGGATGCTCCAAGCCCGACGCATTGATACGTCGGGCTTGCAGGTTATCTCTGGCGGAAAGACGTTCCGCTGGCGCGGCAAGTACATGAAAAACATGAACGACCGCGAAACGCTTGATCTGCAGTTGAATGTGCTGGTCGATTTTGATCCGGTCCTGCCGGAGTCGTACCGCCGATGCAAGTTTCTGTTTTTAGCCAACGGATCGCCTTCGCATCAGCTCAAAGTGTTGGATCAATGCACGGGGCCGTCGCTGGTGGTGGCCGACAC
This sequence comes from uncultured Planctomycetaceae bacterium, assembly GCA_964573875.1. GTDB lineage: Bacteria > Planctomycetota > Planctomycetia > Pirellulales > Thermoguttaceae > CAYWGR01. The sequence goes on from CAZNMP010000215.1 coordinate 4,313, forward strand.
GATGGACCACTACATTCGCACCGAACGCGACGGGCTGGAGAAAGTGTTGAAGCGGATCGACGGGTTGGTCATTAACGACAGCGAAGCGAAATTGCTGACCGACGATGACAATCTGGTTCGTGCCGGCCGCACGGTGCGAGCCATGGGGCCCAAGTTCGTCGTGATTAAGAAGGGGGAGCACGGGGCCATGTTCTTCAGCAAACATGAAACCTACGTGCTGCCGGCCTATCCCACCGAGCGCGTCATCGATCCGACCGGTGCGGGCGACAGCTTCGCGGGCGGCATGATGGGCTATCTGGCCGAACAAGACAACTTCGAGCCAAAAACGCTGAAAGAGGCCATGGCCTACGGAACGCTTGCCGCCAGCTTTGCGGTGGAAGATTTCAGCCTCGATCGGCTGCGACAGATTCGGCGCGAAGATATCGATCAGCGGATGGATGAATATAAGCGGATGTTGAGTTTCTGAATCAGAGGGATTAGGGATTGGTGATTAGGGATTAGAGAGGATCCCATTACCTACTTCTAATCCCTTATTCCTAATCCCTAGCTCGTTGCCTCCAATCCCCATGAAAAAAACACTTCGCACGTTCGTTGCCGTGGAGATCAGCAAGCCAATCCGCTCGTGCGCCGGCGAGTTGATCGCCGCCTTGGAAGGCACATCGGCCGACGTGAATTGGGTCGAGACGCATAATCTGCATCTAACGCTGAAATTCCTGGGCGATGTTCATCAGCGGGAAGTTATTGACGTGTGCCGGGCCGTCGGCGAGGGCGCGTCCCATGTGGAACCCTTTGATTTGGAAATTCGCGGGGCGGGTGCGTTTCCTAATATCGCCCGGCCTCGCACGGTATGGATCGGCGCGAAAGAAGGCGAGGAGCAGATGGTGATACTTCACGACCGCATCGAAGCCGCGCTGGCCGAACTTGGCTATCGCGAAGAACATCGCCGTTTCCAAACGCATCTGACCATCGGCCGCGTCCGCGGCGCGGGGCCCGGCATCGCGGAACTCGGCACGCTGCTTCAACAACATGCCGACGACCTGATCGGCGTGATGACCGTGCGCAAAGCAACCGTTTTTTGCAGCACCCTGACGCGCGAAGGGCCCATCTACGAAGTGATAGGCACGGCGGAGCTAGGCGGCTAAATAAGCCGCATAATAGCGAAGTTGCAGGCGAAGCAACGACCGTCGGCAATGGCGTTTGGTATTAGAACTTGCTGCCGTCGATCGGCACGCCGTCCTTACGGTTGCCGAGATACTGGTGCGCGGTTGCTTCGATCGAGTAGCTGATCGAGCGGACGGAACCGTCGCACAACGACATATTGAACCCGCCGGTATGAGCGCTGCCGAACATATAACAGGCGTCGCTGCCCGGCTGATCGGCTACCGGCAAGTAGAGCGTTGACCGCAGATTATCGCAGTTCGCGCCCTCGGTAAGCGTATCGTCATCGCCGCCGGATTGCCCTGTTTGGTAATAGTCCGGGCACAACGACTTCTCTCCGATGAGATAGGTATTGCTCAGACCATCGGTAATGCTTGCCACCCGCGTCTTGCTTTGATGATAAAAAACGCCGGTGGTGGGATCCGGCGATTCGCCGGGCGAAGTGCAGTCGCCCGAGTTGGCGGCGTAATCGATTTTCGCG
>CAZNMP010000216.1:0-5943 GCA_964573875.1 uncultured Planctomycetaceae bacterium
TGATTTTCCTTATCCCACATCTCACTTATTGGCGGCCTGTTACCCCAAAACCAACATGGTCGGCGCAAAGGTTGCGATAGTAGCCGCACCTCGCTCCAAAATTCGCGAAGCCCTGCAAGAGGCCGTCACGGCTGCCGATGAACTGCCTCATTCCTCGATCGGCGGCCCTTGGGCCTTGGGCCAACCGATCAATCAAGGCTCCTATCTATTCAATTTCGGCGATATGACCGTCGAAAAAACCGACCAATGGATTGCACTGGTCAAAAACCTGGGCTTCACCCAAATCGACTTCCACGGCGGCGGTTCGTTTCGATTCGGCGATTGTCTGCCGAATCCGCAAACCTATCCCGAAGGCCGCAAAAGCCTCAAGGCCGTTGTCGATAAGCTTCATGCCGCGGGTATTGCAGCGGGATTTCACACCTATGCATTTTTCATGGCGAAAAACAGCAAGTGGGTCACGCCCGTTCCCGACCCGCGTTTGGCCTCCGACGCCGTTTTTACGCTTGCCGCGGATCTTGCACCGGACGCCAATGCACTGCCTGTTGCCGAAACGACGGCCAATGTATCAGCCGTCACGGGCTTTTTCGTGCGCAACGGCGTTACCCTGCGCATCGACCAGGAATTGATCACATACTCGGGCGCGAGCAAGGCATCGCCCTTTCAGTTTGCCGGCTGTCAGCGCGGAGCTTACGGCACGCGTGTCGCCGCGCACGCCAAGGGAGCAAAAGTCTATCATCTCAAGGAATGTTTCGGGCTGTTCGTACCCGACCCTGAAACAACGCTCTTCGGCGAGGTGGCCGCCTGCACGGCCGATTCCATCAATGAGTGCGGCTTCGACATGATCTATCTCGACGCCCTCGACGGCGCGGATATCTTGGGAGGCGGCGAATACTTCTGGCACTACAGCGCCCGATTCGTTTATGAAATTTGGAAACGGTTGAAAAAACCGGTCCTCACCGAGTCGAGCGCCTTCGCGCCCCATGAATGGTGCGTCCGCTCTCGTGCCGGCGCTTGGGATCACCCCACGCGCGCCCACAAAAAGTTCATTGATATTCATTGTGCCGGCAACGAAGGAAACCGCCGCATGTTCCTGCCAAGCCAATTGGGCTGGTGGGCATTGAAGAATTGGACCGGCCCCCAGGGCGAGCCCACCTTCAGCGACGACATCGAGTATCTCGTCGGCAAATGTTTGGGAAACGATTTCGGCTTGTCGCTGATGGGGATCGACCCCGACAACCAAAACAAAGTGCCCGCCTTGCCGCGACTTGCCTCAATCATTCGACGTTACGAAGACCTGCGACATTCAGGTAAGGTGCCAGAAAGCATCAAGGCGAAGCTTCGCGTGCCGGGTGACGAATTTATGCTTTCCGGCAGCCTTCAAGAAGGCTGGCAATTTCGCCCGGCCCAACATACAAAACACAAAGTCGAAAGCGCGGAACCTTGGAGCAGCCGATGGAAAACGGCGAACAAATTCGGAGCCCAACCGCTGCGTTGTCGCATGGAAGCCCTCATGGCCGCCGGTCCTTATGATGTGGCTACGAATCCCGTGCTGGCCGACTTCGCCGCGCCCGACTTCACGGTGCGCGCTGCCGCCGCCGGCATCACGGCGGATCTAAAACCGTCGAAAGACCAAATCAAAGCCGGCACATCGAGCGGTCGCTACGCAGCAACCAACTCCGGCGCCAATTGTCCCGGCTCTTGGACAAAATGCGAGAAGCTTTATACACCCCCGCAAAATCTAAGCGAACGCCAAGCCCTGGGGCTCTGGGTTTTCGGCGATGGGCAAGGCGAAACCCTGAATTTGCAACTGAAAAGCCCCTCGCATCTCGTTTCCGGAATCGGCGATCACTACATTACCGTTGATTTTACCGGCTGGCGCTACTTTGAACTCATCGAGCCTGAAGGCGACCGCTTTGCCGATTTCCAATGGCCTTACGGCGATATCTATTCGATCTACCGCGAATCTGTCAACTTCGTTCAGATCGAGACGCTCGGTCTTTGGTACAACAATTTGCCGCCGGGCAAACAGGCAATCTGCTACCTCAGCCCAATCAAAGCCATGCCGCTGGTCGCCTCGAAGCTGATCAACCCGACCCTAACCATCAACGGTCAGGCAATCACATTTCCTGTTGAAATTCCCAGCGGACATTACCTGGAGCTTGATGAAGCAGGCAAATGCAATCTTTACGGTCCCAACGGAGAATTGGTGCGCGAGGTTGCCCCGCAAGGAACGATTCCCACGATGAAGTCGGGCGAGAACGAAATCGTTTTCCAAGCCCAAACGCCGCAGAACCTGAGCCCCCGTACTCGCGTAACCCTAACAACGTTAGGCCAGCCGATTCAGTGATCGTTGCCGTCTTCTACAACTGCGTCCCGCAATTCGTTGAATTTTTCCCGCACATAGGGCTGTAACTGCTCGGCGAAATCGGCAGGAAGATGGAGAAGACGAATCAATTCCTGAACATCCGCAAGATCTTTGAGCCGGCCCGGAGCAGTCATTCCGGATGCCAGTTTCAGTTCGACCAACGCCGGCAAATTTAACCAACGAATACCGTTCCGCTCGATCCCCGCCTGCACAGGGTCTGGAAATGCCACGGGTTTCGGCTTTCCGTCCCCCGGATAATCGCCCGCCAGGAGAAACTCTATTCGGACGCCGGAATCGGTATCGCGCAGATTTTTGCTGCCGGGAAACAAGGGGACATAACCCAAACCGTCTACTTCGCGATGAAGTTGCTCCAGCCCTTCACGAGTGACGAGAATATCCACATCCTCGGTAAACCGGCGGAAGCCGTGAAAGAACATCGCCATGCCGCCAACGACGGCATACGGTATGTTCAAATCGTGAAGCCGTTGCGTGATCTTCTGCAGAGCGAGGGAAAGCCCGCTTTTCTGCTCAAAAAACATGCTCCCCTCCTGCAATGCCCATTGCAGATCATTGTTCAGTCGTGTTTCGTAAACGGCAACCATACAGCCATTATACGCAACACGGAGGGGAGTGTACAGACGATTCACACGCCCTAACGAATTAGGCACTTTCAACCGCCAAGCTGCTCTCGCCGCTAAGGCCCAGCGCTCCGGCATATTTCTGATCGACGAACGAAGCCAACAGCTTGGCACGCGACGGATGCTGCAAGGTCCGCACGGCTTTGCACTCGATCTGACGTACGCGCTCGCGGGTGACGGAGAAAATTTTGCCCACTTCTTCCAGCGTATAGGAATAGCCGTCGACCAAACCGAACCGCAGGCGAAGAATCTCGCGCTCACGATAGTCAAGGCTTTCCAAGGCCTCGGCAACTCGCTGCTTCAACAGCGATTGATTCATGCCGTGCAACGGGTCGCCTTCGCGGTGATCCTCGATGAATTCGCCGAAGTAGGTGTCGTCGTGCTCGCCGACCGACTGGTCGAGCGACAACGGCTGCTGGGTCATCCGCAAGACGCAATTGGTTTCCTCGATCGAAAGGCCCGCTGCCTCGGCCGTCTCTTCCAAGCTCGGCTCGCCGCCGTTCTGCTGGTAGAGGCTGCGAATCGCATTACGCACGCGGCTCATGTTCTCGATCATGTGAACCGGCACGCGAATCGTTCGGCTGTGGTCGGCAATCGCCCGGGTAATTGCCTGACGAATCCACCATGTCGCATAGGTCGAAAACTTGAAGCCGCGGGCCGACTCGAACTTATCGACCGCTCGCATCAGGCCGGTGTTGCCTTCCTGAATCAGGTCGAGGAAGCTGAGGCCGCGGTTGCGATAACGCTTGGCAATCGAAACCACCAGTCGAAGGTTTCCGGCCGAAAGGTCGCGTTTGGCCAAGTCATACTCTTTGGCAAACCCGTCGACTCGCTTCAGACGGCGGCTCAACGTGGCCGGGCTTTCCTGGGTCGTCCGCATCAAATAACAAAGCTCCTTACGCAACTCCTCGGCCCGTATCTGATCGTCCTCGTGGCGGAAAGGAACCGCTAACTGACGGCGAATCACTTCCATCCGCTCCGAAATCTGCTTCAACTTCTCCAACAACGGCTGCAAACGTTGCGTGCGAAGACCCAATTCCTCGACCAGACGGACCGCCTTCGCACGGCGATTCAACAACCGCCGCCATGCCTGACGTCGTTGGCTGGCCGTCTGCTTTCGGCTGATCGCCAAATGGAAGTCGCGTTTGTTCTGAAGCATCAAGTGGCGAAGCGTCGCCAGGTTCGGCGTTAAAACGTTCAGCAACCGCGTCTTTTCCCGAAGATTGATGACCGAAACCTCGATCGTCCGATCCAAACGCAGCTTGTTGTCGCGAATGTCTTCCAACAATCGAACGGCCGCCTGAAGAATATAATCGCTGGCCAACATGCAGTGGCGATAGCCGCGGCGAGAATGAGCAATCCGCTTGGCAATCGATGTTTCCTCTTGACGATTGAGCATCGGAATTTCGCCCATCTGCATCAAGTAGATCCGCACTGGGTCGTCGATCTGATCGTCGTCGCCCGTGCTATCGGCGTTGTATTCCTCTTCCGACGCTTCATCATCGTTGGCCTCGGAATACTCATCACTCTCCTCGAATTCTTCCTCGCTATCGACATCCGAAACCTCATTGTACGAATCCTCGGCGAACGACCGAGATTCATACTCGGAATTGCGGCGAAGGTTTCGCGAACGAAGGGTGCGACGGGCGATTCGGCTGATGGTTTTTGACAAGGCTGCGTCCTCGATGCGTCAGTGAGAAGAAAGTGGCTGCTTTTCTGAGAGACAATGGAAAAGCACATCCGATGCCAATCCCCCCCAAGCCGCCTTCGCATCGGCGCAATTGCTAGCCAATCAAGAACTTACAGCAATCTTGCAACGGGCGTTTCTGAAATTGCCAAGCGGAAGGTGTGCCGTTTCTTCACCACGTTGTTTTCTCGTGTTGTTTTTTCGCAACACTTGGGAAGAAGCCTGGATTTGTCCAAGAGCGGACGGGCATTCTAGACTCGCGCGCTGTTTAGCCCGACATCCAGGCCACGAGGTCGTAGGCCGCATGGCTTCCCACCGCGATGCCGAATCCGCGATAGATGAACAGGATGGAAAAGAACATTCCGGCGATAAAACGGAAAAGAAAAGCGAACCAGACGACCGATTCGCCATTCGGCCCGACATGATGGGCCGCGGCAAACAATAGACTCATGATAATCGCCGCTGAAATCATACTCATGCGTGGCGCAGCCCCGGCATGGCGCAACGCCCAGGCCAGTAGCGACAGCAGGATCAACCGGAACAGAAGTTCTTCGTAAATCCCCGCCCCCAAGAATCCGACAGCATCCCGCAATCTCTCGGATCTACTGCCAACATTAACAACAACCGCTTGGTGAAAAACGTGGTAAACGGCATCTTGCACAAAAAGGATGATGCGAAGGCATATACCCAAGAGCAGACTTTCCACGGCCATTCCCGATAAGATGCCGCCGGAGAGCTGCCACGGCTGCCGCGAGAGATAATGCCAGCCCAGTAAAATGCAAACGGTCAAAATCGGCAGCAAAAAATACTGGCTGAACCCCATCAGATCCAGTAACCGCCGCATGAAAGCGTCAGCCCCGTTCTGAGCCCCCACTAGCAGTACGCCCGCCTCGTAAATAATCAGCAACGGCGCAATAAACACCAAGCTAGCCAGCGGCCGTCGCGATTCGATCCAGTATCGCTCGGCCAGTTGGCCCAGCGGGGCATGTTCGGTGGGGGGTGCCATCTTATTTCTTTTCGTCCTCGCCTCTTGCCCCGCTTGAGACATCCACAATAATGAGGGGAAATCGCCTTGTGTTAATATCTTCCCACTTACAGTAACTTCTTGCCCTGCCCCCCTTGTGCTCTCCAAAATCTACCAATGTCTTTTCGACGCCTTCGGTCCCCTACACAGGTGGCGGGGCGATTCGCCCCTCGAGGTCGTGCTCGGTGCACTCAACACCAAAGACATTACATGGCAAAACGTCCTCCGG
>CAZNMP010000217.1:0-5943 GCA_964573875.1 uncultured Planctomycetaceae bacterium
GCTCGAAAAGTTGGAAGCGGCCCAATTCGACGCTCCCAACGATCCGCGGCGTTTTTTTTCGGCGGGCGACAATCAGATCGCCGGTGTCGGCGACGGTTTCGAGCGCAACTCGCCCCCTTGGATCGAGACGGTCCGATCGCTTTGGCCCGACTTTCCGGTCTATGGCAGCATCACGGAATGCTCGGAGTGCATGACACGGCTGATCGGCCCGCAGAACCACATGATGTGGATGGCTCTGGAGCCCGAACGCATGGGCGCGGTGTTGGAACGTGTCGGGCAGTTCTATCTCGACTGCGCCAAAGCGGCCATCAACGCCGCGAGGCCTTGGCTCGACGGCTTCGTCATCTGGGGCGATGTGGCCTATAAGAAAGGCACGTTCATGCGGCCCGATTTTTGGCGGCAACACTACAAACCCTGGGTCAAAGCCATCACGGCCTATGCCCACTCAAAAGGTCTGAACGTAATTTATCACGGCTGCGGCAATATCCACGCGATTTTCGAGGATTACATTGACGCCGGCATCGACGCCCTTAATCCCTTGGAAGTGAAGGCAAGCATGGATGTGGTCGATCTTCGCCGCCGCTTCGGCCATCGCATGGGCTTCTGCGGCAACAGCGATATGCAGGTTTGGGAAACGGGCAATCGCGATGCCATCCGACGCGAGGTGTTGCGCAAGCTCAACGCGGCGCGCGGCGGCGGATACATCTTCCAGTCCGACCATTCCGTGTCGAGTTCGGTTTCAGGCCATACCTACGATTACATTGTCAAGCTGGTGCGTGAATTCGGCGATTACCCGCTTCAACTAGGTGAATTTGACGAGGCCTTGGTCTCCTGATATGCTGGTTCTGCGTGGAAAACATTCGATGCTATCCCGCCTTTCCCCGCATAACCATCCCGCCTGGAGTTTTTGACATGAAAACCGTTCGACAAGCCGCCCTATTGGTATCCGTTCTGCACCTAGGCTGCCTCGCGTCCGGGGCCTTCGCGCAAACTGGCGCGCCCGCCGAATTGGACCGCCACAATGTCATTTGGACGTCGCCCAGCAAGGACGCATCGGGTTCCATGCCGATCGGCAACGGTGAAGTAGGGCTGAACGTTTGGGTCGAAGAGAACGGCGACCTGCTGTTCTACGTCGCAAGAACCGATACGTGGAGCGAATGCAGCCGGTTGCTGAAGCTCGGCCGGATCCGCGTCAGTCTCTCGCCGAATCCCTTCGCTCAAGGGCAGGCATTCCGGCAGGAGTTGAAGCTGCGCGATGGGCAGATCCTCATCGCGGCCGGCGATGCCGTGCTGCGCGTGTTCGTCGATGCCGAAGCTCCCGTGGTCTACGTGACAGGCGAAAGCAAAACGCCGCGCGTGGTTACCGCCAAACTCGAAAACTGGCGCACCGAAAGGCATGTGCTCAAAGGCGACGAGATGCAATCGTGCTGGACGATGTTGAACGCTCCGGCTACGGTCGAAGTTTGGGAAAGCCCCGACGTGATTTCCGATTCCACGCCGAATGCCGTGCTTTGGCATCACCGCAACGAGTATTCCGTTGTGCCCTTTACGCTCAAGCATCAAGGCATCGACTCCCTGGCCGACTCGGTACACGACCCGTTGCTTAATCGCACCTTCGGCGGACAAATTTTTGGGCAAGGGTTCGTCAAGGAAAATGCGAACAGTTTGAAAACAGCTTCGGCCGTACCACAATTCGCGCTGGCGATTGCCACGCACTCGTCCCAAACAAAAACGGCGGCCGAATGGCAATGTCAGTTAGCCGACATCGCCGGCAAGGCCGATGCCGCGACCGCCATGCAACGCACCGCCGCATGGTGGAACGCTTTTTGGGGCCGAAGCTGGATTTACGTGGACAGCGATTCTCCGATGCTCTCGATTTCGAGCAAGCACAAGCTGCGGCTTGGCGTCGACTCGAACGGCGGCAGCCGCTTCGGCGGTCAAATCGCCGATCCCGTGGCCTTGGAGCGTCCTTTGAGCGCCGAGGAGGTCGCCAAGTTGGCGGCCGTTAAGCCGAACAACCCGACGACCGCCGCCCCCGCGGATATCAAACTCGAAAAGGGCTTTACTGTTGCGGCGTGGATCAAACCCGCCGAAAAAGAAGCCGGGCGGATCTTCGACAAACTGACCGCCGGCAAGGAAGACGGTTTTCTGTTCGACACGCATCCCGGCCTTGCGCTGCGTTTGATTTTGGGCAATCGCAGCATGGCCAAACCGAATTGCCTTAAGCCGAGCCAATGGCAGCATGTCGCGCTGGTCGTGGATACTGTCACAGGCTCACTGCAAGTATTTCTCGACGGCAAACTGCTGATGCAAGAGGGCGGCGGCAGCGTCAGCAACGCCTACATTCTTCAACGATGGATGACCGCTTGCGGAGGCCGCGGCAATTACCCGATCAAGTTCAACGGCTCGATCTTTACCGTGGATCCCAAATTCAGCGGCGGGCCCGACCTGAATGCCGACTGGCGTCGCTGGGGCGACAGTTTCTGGTGGCAAAACACCCGGCTGCCTTATTTCCCCATGATCGCACGCGGCGATTTCGACGAAGTGCATACGCTCTTCCGTTTCTTCCGCGATGCGGTGCCGTTGTGCAAAGCCAGAGCAAAGCTTTATCACAACGTCGATGGCGCGTATTTCCCTGAAACGATGACCATCTTCGGCACTTACGCCAACGGCGACTACGGTTGGGACCGCAAAGGCCATCAGCCCAAGGAAGTCCTTTCGCCTTGGTGGTGCTATGCTTGGCAACAGGGCCTGGAACTGACGGCCCTGATGCTCGACTATTACGAGTACACCGAGGATGCAAAGTTTCTGAACGAAGAACTAATCCCGATGGCCCACGATGTTTTGCGCTACTATGACACTCGATTCTCGCGCGATGCCAACGGGAAACTCGTGATTAGTCCTGCGCAAGCTGTTGAAACCTATTGGTTCGATGTGATCAACGACACGCCGAGCGTCGCGGGGCTTCATAATGTGTTGGATCGACTGTTGGCGGTTCCGGCCGCCGCAACGCCAACGGCAGAACGCGAACTTTGGCAGCGTCTGAAAGCCGCCGCTCCGCCGATGCCGCTAAAAACCGAAAACGGCAAGACCTGTATCCTGCCGGCTGAAAAATTCAAGCCGCAGCGCAACAATTGCGAAAATCCCGAACTCTACGCCATCTGGCCATTCCCCGTGTATGGCGTGGGGCGGCCGGATCTTGCCGTCGGCGTCGAAACTTTCCAGCGCCGGATCGAAAAAGCGTCGATCGGCTGGCAGTACGACGGCCAGTGTGCCGCGCGCGTCGGTTTGGCCGACGAAGCCGCTCGCATTCTGCTGGGCAAGGTCGCCAACTCGAACGCCAACCACCGATTCCCGGCGATGTGGGGCCCGAACTACGACTGGCTGCCCGACCAAGACCACGGCAGCAACATCATGCTGACGCTCCAAACCATGCTTCTGGATTCGGCCGGCGAGAAAATTTATCTGATGCCGGCTTGGCCGAAGAATTGGAATGTTTCGTTCAAGCTGCTTGCGCCGCGAAAGACCGCGATCGAGTGCGTCTATCGCCAGGGCAAGATTGAAAAACTGACGGTGACGCCCGCCTCACGACAAAAAGACTTGCAACTGCCTACTTGGCTTTCGACAGGAGTTCCATGACGCCCGTTACACCCCATCCGCTGCTTGGCGTGGCATTTCATTCGGCCGGTGCTTTTTTAGCAGCCAATTGCTATGCACCGCAAAAGTATCTTCGCCAGTGGTCGTGGGAAATATTCTGGATGATCCAGGCGGCGTGGTGTTGGCTGTTGTGGCCGTTGATCGGAGCGATCTGCACGATCCCCAGCCTTGTGCAAGTGTTGAGCGAAGCGCCTAAGCTGCCGATGTTATGGTGTTGCCTGATGGGCATCGCCTACGGCATCGGCGGCACGGCCTTCAACCTGTCGATTCGCTACATCGGTTTTGCACTGACCTACTCAATTGCCGTGGGATTGTCGAGCGTGTTGGGCACGTTGGTCACGCCGATCGTCGAGGGCCGGCTCCAACAGGTGTTGGTTCGGCCGGGCGGAAGCTGGGTGATACTTGGCATCGCCGCCGGCACCCTCGGCATCGCGCTGTGCGGCGTCGCCGGTCGTCTCAAGGAAAGCGATTTGCGCGATCAGAACTCCGGCCCCGGCGAATTCTCCTGGTTCAAAGGTTTAACGCTCTCGCTTTTGGCCGGCGTCCTCTCGGCGGTCTACGGCATCGCCATTAACGACGTAGCCAAACCGATTATCGCCGTGGCCGAACAACACGGGGCCGGCTACTGGCGTGGCAATGTCGCGTATCTGTTCGTCAACCCCGGCGCGTTTCTCACGGCTCTCGGCTACAGCCTTTATCTGGCCCGCAAAAATCGCTCGTTCGGCGAATTGGTTCGTGTGGGCCAAAATGCGCATTGGGCGACTCTGCCGCTCAATTATCTATTGGCCATTCTCACCGGCACCCTTTGGTATGGGCAATTCTTCTTCTACAACCTCGGCCACGTGCGGATGGGCTCCTACGAATTTTCGAGCTGGGCCATCCACATGATCATGCTGGTGCTGTTCAGCAATTTGCTCGGCGTGATGTTCCACGAATGGCACGGCACGAACCTTCGCACTCGGCGAGCCATTCGTCTCGCCCTCGTCGTGCTCTTGGCAGCCATCTTGCTGCTAACCTACGGCAATTACCTCGGTGAGCAGCCGCCCGCGTGAAAACTTGCTCGCCTAGCCTGCATTATTGTATTGTCATCTCCATCCATTGATGTGACGACGTCGGCATCAAGGGCTCCCTTGCAGGGAGATCACCGAAATGGTGTACGGCTTGTCGTACTTCGTGTTTTTCACGCCGGGAAATGGAACGTCAAAATTCGCAATGATCAGACGGTCGCCGCGAATGGCCGTCTCGCAAGGCTCGTCTAAAAGTCCCGAGGCACCGTCGGTATCGTCGTTTTCCCACAATGTCGTGATCGAATTGTCTTTGGTGTCGAAAACCCGAATGGCATTCCTTGCTGCATCGGCGATATAGATTTTGTCGGTGCGAACGTCGCAGAACATGCCATCGCAGCATGTCAATTGCGGCGGACCGGCGAGCCGTGCCTTTGTTTTTACCGAACCATCCGGGTTAAACGTGACCTTGAAGAGCTGTCCATCGCCGAAGTGGCCGTAATAGAGATTGCCTTGGCTGTCGAAGGTCATGCCGTCGGCGCCGGCGATGTCGTTGCCGCGTTCCGAAATCGGCTTTGTCACCGAGGTCAGCAGTAGATGGGGATCGTCTTCGCCCTTGGGCTTGAGCAGGACCGGCCCCTTCTGGATTTCGGCCAAACCGATGCGGTATACGCCGCTCTTCGACTTGCCGGGCAGGTCGAAGAATGTATCAGTGACGAACAGATTGTCGCCGTGAAACATAACGGCGTTGGCAAGCTTGAAGCCTTCCACGACGACATCCGCATCCATGGGTTTGCCGTCTTTGACGTTCACGCGGATCACGCGCGACCAGTGATGCTTCTTGTCCTTGTCGTTGAAGTACTGGTTGTCGGCGTAATACAAGTTGCCATCGGGGCCGAAGTCCATGCCCATTGGATGGGCATAACCGGTCTCGGGGTGTTTCGGACATTTGTCGAAATAGATCTCCCACTTGTTATCCGAGGTGATCTGGATCAACTTGGCCGGATGCTTCAGATCGTTGAAGTTCGGGCAAGCAACGATCATGTTGCCCGTTTTCTTGTCCAACCTCATGCCGTCCGGGGTGTTTAGCTCGTCGGGGAGTGATATCAGAAGCCGGGGACGGAACGTCTGCTGCCGGCTGGTCGTTTGTTTTGCCGCAACGTCGATGTCCGGCTTCCGCTCCTCATCGGCTGGAACGGCCTTGACGAACATGCCGAGGATAAAACAGATGCCTATCGCGAATCTCTTCATTGAAAACTTCATAAAATATTCTCCGTGGTTT
>CAZNMP010000218.1:0-5934 GCA_964573875.1 uncultured Planctomycetaceae bacterium
ACCAGGGCTTCTATGCCGAGAAACACAAAGACATAAGCAAACCCTTTGGCCTCAACGCCGCCGATGATCCATTCGCCGGCCATGTGGCATCGTTCCGTCATGCACACGAACAGCGCAGCCGTGAGCGGTGACAACCAAGCCTGCGGCACAACAGACCTGCTCAATCGCTGCCACGACCAAGCCAGCAAAAGCCACGTGACGATCCGGCCCGCCCATGCCATGGCAAACGGCGAAACCCAAAACGAAAGCCAGCCGAACACGAAATCAAACGCCTGATGCGTGTCGGCCGACTCCGTGAACGAATCGCCGCGATAAGCGTCCGGATTCCAATAATGGGCCGCCTTCGCCAGATAGTGCGGCTCATTCACATCCGGCACCGGCCACGCGCCTTGAACCCAGAACACAGCAAAAATCAATACGATCTCTGCCAGCGTTCGGAATCGGCATGTCGGCGTTGATGTACCCACAACCATTGTCCTTCCCTGAAACAAAATCCCCACTTATTACAACTGTCGTTCCAAAGTCTCCATCTTAGAACAATGGCACGTCATAAAAAAAAGATGCATCTTGAAAAATATTACGTCCTAGAAAAAATAGCCGGGAGCTAACAGCTCCCGGAATGTGCGTCGAAGTAGCTCTAATCCAGCACACCGACAGCCCGCCAAAACTGCATATCCCTCAATGACGGACATCGCTGCGATCGCCTCATCCTACGACGAATTTTTTATTATCCCTCTAACTTCGCAATGCTCTTAAAATCATTCTTCAGCGACCGATAAAGCTGCTGATAAATCGGGAACGCACGGTCGTAGTAGTTCTTCGCGGGTCGATTGGTCGAAGTCTCTTGCACCACGCGGATCGTGGCATTGCAGGCTTCTTCAACATTCTTATAAGCACCGGCTCCAACGGCCGCCAATAACGCCACACCGTAGGCAGCTCCTTCCTCGCTGTTGATCGTCACGACCTTGCGGCCGAAAACGTCGGCCTGAATTTGACGCCAGAAGGGACTGCGCGAACCGCCGCCCGACGCCCGAATCTGACGCACCGGCACGCCCAGGTTCTCGATAATCTCCAAACTATCCCGCATCGAATACGTCACGCCTTCGAGAATCGAACGGATCAGATGCCCCCGCGTATGAGCAACAGTTAGCCCGACAAAACAGCCCCGGGCGTCCGGATCGGCGTGCGGCGTCCGCTCGCCCGAAAGATACGGCAGGAAGAACAGTCCTTGGCTGCCCGTCGGCACTGCCTTCGCCTCGTCGGTCAACAGATCGTAGATTTCACGTTTCGCCTTCTTCGCCGCCAAGGCGTCGGCTTTGCACATTTCGTTGCGGAACCACTGCAACGATCCGCCCGCCGAAAGGTTGACGCCCATCATGTGCCACTTGCCGCGCACCGCATGGCAGAACGTATGGATGCGGCCCTGCGGATCGATCTTCACATCGTCGGAATGCACGAACATGACGCCCGAAGTTCCGATCGAGGTGGAAAGCACGCCCTTGGTCACAATGCCGTTGCCGACGGCCCCGGCCGCACAGTCCCCTGCCCCGCCCACCACGACGCAGTCGGTCGTCAGGCCCAACAGTTTGGCCGCCTCGGGCGTCAGTTTTCCCGTAACCTCCTCGGATTCGTAACACTTGGCCAACAAATCCACGTCAAGCTCCAACGCCGAGAGCAATTTTTTCGACCATGTGCGATGAACAACATCCAGCAACAACATGCCGCTGGCGTCGCTCACTTCCGTGGCATACTCGCCGGTCAACCGGCGCCGGATCTCGTCCTTCGGCAGCAATACTTTTTTCAGCTTGTCAAAATGTTTCGGCTCGTGATTCCGCAGCCAAAGGATCTTGGGCGCTGTAAAACCGGTCAGAGCGGGGTTGGCAACCATTTTGATCAAGTTCGACCGGCCGCCCGCGCGTTTTTCGATTTCCTCACATTCGGCCGAAGTCCGTTGGTCGTTCCAAAGGATCGCCCGGCGAATCACTTTGTCGTTTTTATCGAGGAACACCGAACCGTGCATCTGGCCCGACAGGCCGATCGACTTAACATCGCCCGGCTTCAGCTTGGCCTTGGCCATGGTTTTGCGAACCGAGCGGATCGTCGCGTTCCACCAGTCGTCGGGATCTTGCTCGCTCCAAAGCGGCTTGGGAAAATAGCAAGGGTAAGTTTCCAGGGCCGAGGCCAGAATCGCCCCGCTTTCGTCGATAGCCAGGGTTTTCGTGCCCGAGGTGCCAATGTCGATGCCGAGGTAGACGCTCATAGTTTCGTATTCCTGCTAATGAAAAACAAACATTTGACCACGTTGCCCAAGTCGCCAAATTGTAACCCCTAACAGGGTTGTTCGGCAACCGGCACAGCAATTTAATTTTCTGTGGTCGCAGAAAAGTGTAGGGCGGGTCAAGCGAAGCGATGGCCCGCCATTTTTGCAGAGAATTCTGTGGTCACCGTTATTTTCCGTGGTCAAAACAGCTAAATTGTGAAGCGGGTGGGCTCGCCCGCCGTGTTTCTTCGCAGTTGCATACCGTTGTCCTTCGGCAACCCGGTCCATTGACCGCGGGATGGGTTTTGCCTTAACCTAAAGACATCTACCCAAACAACTCAATACATAACAGAATAGCCGGAAGTTACAACAGAATAGCCGGGAGCTAACAGCTCCCGGAAAATGGATAAGAATTCTTGGTTGCTGGCTATCCTTTCCGCATTCCGGAAGCTGCTATTACCAACTGCTCGCATGACCATGAAACATCTTCCAAAAGCGAACGTTACCCTTTCCTTCAGAAGCAGGACACTGGTTTCTAGCCGTCTCTCTCCTCTCTCCCCTCTCCTCTCTCCCCTTTCATCCCTCCTCCTCTGCCTGCTTCTTCTCTCCGGTTGCACAAAGCCTGAGCCGGTAGAAACCAAACCCGCAAAGCGACCGCTCGAAGGCATCAAGCTGCAATTGGCCATTGCCGACGACCCGGCCCTGGCCGCCGCCATTCTTCGGCAGCGCGGTGAATGGAACGCCCAAACCGGCGCGGATTTGGAAATCGTTGAAACAACCGGGCAAAAACTCTCGCAATCCAAAACCCTGCCCGCCGACGCCGTGCTGTGCCCTTCACATCTATTAGGCGTTTTGGCCGAACGCAAGTTGTTGGCCCCAGTGCCTTCCAATATCCTGAAAAGTGCTGCCTGGGGCGACGTTTTCGAGTTGCTCCGTCTTCGCGAAGCAGCCTGGGCAAAACAAATCTTGTCCGTCCCCTTCGGCTCGCCTGTCTTGGTTTGCTGCTATCGTGCTGATTTATTGGAAAAACTCCAACGCCGCCCGCCTCAAACTTGGGCCGAATACCAGGATTTGGCAAAATTACTGGCCGAAAAAGGCAAAGGCAAGAAGAAAGACAACAATCCCTGGGCCGGCGCCATCGAACCGCTCGCCCCCGATTGGGCCGGGCTCGCGCTATTGGCCCGAGCCTCCTCTTACGCCAAACATCCCGACAACTACTCGACCTTATTCAACATCGACACGATGGAACCGATGATCGCCGGCCCGCCGTTCGTCCAGGCGTTGGAAGAACTCGTGACCGCCGCGAAATTCGGCCCCGCCAACCCGTCGGGCTTCGATCCGGCCACAGCCCGCGCGGCATTCCTCCGCGGCCAGTGCGGCATGGCACTCACCTGGCCCACCGCTGCTCAGCAGGGGAAAGAGAAGAAGGAAGAGGGCAAAGAAAAAAGTGATCCAAACAAGATTGATGCGACAATCCGCGTTGGCTTCTGCGAATTGCCCGGCTCCCCCAAGGTTTTCAACACCGGTAGCCGCGTTTGGGATGATCGAACCGAAGAGAACGACTCGCGTGTGCCGCTGTTGGCCGTCGCTGGACGTTTAGGCGTAGTCAGCGCGAAGTCCGACCATGCAGATGCCGCGTTCCAGTTGCTCGCATGGCTTTCCGACGAACGCATGAGCCCGCAAATCAGTGCGGCAAGCCCCGCGACGACTCTTTTCCGCAAGGCACACCTGAAATCTCCCAGCCAATGGGTCGAAAAGTCGATTTCCGCGCCCTCGGCAATCCAATACGCCGATGCAACCGAAGCCGCCCTACGTCACGAGCAATGGCTCGGCGCCCTCCGTATCCCCGGCCGAGCAGAATATCTCAATGCTTTGGATGAGGCCGTCACCACAGCGGTTCAAGGCAAGAAACCCGCGATGGACGCCCTCCTCCAAGCCGACGCCCAATGGCGCAAGATCACCGAACGCCTCGGCCTAGAATCCCAAAAATCCGCCTACCGCCACAGCCTCGGCCTAGAATAAGTAGGGTGCGTCCGCGACGCACCGATTTTGCATGACCATCCTCTTTTGCGTAACAACGCATCGCCTTATGTAGGGTGCGTCCGCGACGCACCACCTTTGCGCAACCATCCTCTTTTGCGTAGCGACGCATCGCCTTATGTAGGGTGCGTCCGCGACGCACCATCTTTGCGCAATCATCCTCTTTTGCGTCGCACCGCCTCTGCCTACTCCACAAACTCCGGCACCACGAGCCGCGGAATCACGCCCGCGTGATATCCTTCGGCCAAAAGCCGGGCTACCGCCTGTCGCCCTACCGGCCCGAAGTCCAACGTCCAATTGTTGACATACATCTCGACGAACTGATCGGCCTTGGCGCGATTAAGCCCCCGGCCGAAACTCAGCGCGTAGCTCAACGCCTCTTCGCGATGCTCCAGCCCGAAGGTGATGCTCTCTCGCAATAGACGATGCACGTCGCGAATGGTCTCAACGCCGAGATTCTTGCGGATGCCGTTGGCCCCGAGCGGCAAAGGCAGACCGGTATGCTCGTACCACCACTGTCCCGTGTCTACAATCAGTTCCAGATTCTGATCGGCGTAGGTCAGTTGCCCTTCGTGGATAATCAGCCCGGCGTCGATGCGTTTCCCTTCATATTCTCCGGCCGCAACGGCGTCCAAAATGCGGTCGAACGGCACTAACACGTATTGGAAATCAACGCCCAAGCACAGCCGCAAGGCAAGATAAGCCGTCGTGCGCAACCCCGGCACGGCAATCGTGCGATTCGCCAATGCTTCGAGCGACATCTTCTGCCGGGCAACGACCATCGGTCCATACCGGTCGCCCATGCTCGCGCCGCAAGAGCAAAGAATATAGCGGTCGCTCAGATAAGCGTAGGCATGAAGGCTCACGGCCGTCAGTTCCAACTCGCCTTCCAACGCACGGCGGTTCAGCGTTTCGATATCGACCAACTCATGCGAAAAACGATAGCGGCCTGTATCGATCTTGCCCTTGGCCAAGGCATAGAACATAAAGGCGTCGTCAGGATCGGGACTATGGCCCACGCGAATATCCAGCGCAGGCTCTTCGGTTTTATTGGGGGCAATCACGACCGCATTATCGGCAAAATATGCCGCCTCTTACTCTGAATGGATGCTTTAGTTATCGACCGGCATCCACAACCTTAGCCGACGAGCCGCTCGTCTGCAACGGGTCTCCCTTGCGGTTCTCGCGCTGGATCGCCTCGTAGACTTCCTGGCGGTGGACCGGAATCTCCCCAGGCGCTTGGATACCCAAACGAACTTTATCACCTCGAATATCAACAATCGTAACGACGACCTTGTCACCAATCACGATGCTTTCGTCACGTTGTCGGGATAACACAAGCATCGCCAGACTCCTTCCAGGTAATGATTCCGCACCCACCTATTTAGATAATAAGAGATAATGCACACAAGTTGTATCGGACTAGGAACTTGCGGATACATAGAAAAAATAGAAAAGAAAGCAAAAACAGGACATCTTTAACGACGCCTTTAGGGTCTCATAGCAGATAAAATCGCAGGCCTGCGATGATGCAAGATAAGCCGAGCGAGCGACACACACCACCCATTGCGGTGTATTTCTGGCCCCTACATGCCAAGCTAGCAATCTGTCTTTTTCGATTCCGCAAGCATGGG
>CAZNMP010000219.1:0-5868 GCA_964573875.1 uncultured Planctomycetaceae bacterium
CCTCGTTCCCAAGCTCCAACTTGGGAATGCAATAAATCGACAACTCCTCCGACTCCTCGTTCCCAAGCTCCGGCTTGGGAACGCCATAAACCGACAACTCTCATTTTCCACTAGCATGAAATCCAATCGCTCGTTTATTTTTTTGCGGCGGCGGTTGCATCAGTTGCCGCAAGGCATCGAACACGACCTTGAATTGTCCATCGTATTTCTTTTCCAACGCTTCGACCTTCCGCGTCAGATCGGCATGCGACGACAGCATCTGGCGAAGTCGCACGAATGCCCGCATAATCTCAATATTTACGGCCACGGCCTGAGAGCTTCGCAATACACTGGAGAGCATCGCAACGCCTTGTTCCGTGAACGCATAGGGAACGTATCGGCGACCGCCACGACGTTTTGAGGTCGCAATTTGCGACCTCAAGACGGCATACTCCTCTTGGTTCAATTGAAACATAAAATCTTCGGGAAATCTCTCGATATTCCGTTTCACGGCTTCAAGAAGTCGCTTTGTTTCAACCCCGTACAAGGCTGCCAAATCACTATCCAGCATCACTTTCTGGCCGCGAAGCAGCAGAATCGAATGCTCGATCCGTTCCGACGGAATTACCGATTGGTTCTTTTGCATCTACAATCCTTACTCCCGATAAAACCGGTTGGCCACGAGCATTTCCAGCCCTAGCACGACGGCCAAGAGCAAAATCAATGCGGGGAACAATTCTCGCCCCACCCGGCCCATGCTGATGTCGCGGTCGATTTGCTCGCGGGTATGGGCCAAACGATATTTCACCGGGCCAAACACGCCCGCCAGCTCCTTGTCCGTCAGTCGGTCAAGCCGCGTCTGGTCGAGAGCATAATTGACGCTAAACCCAAGATCCACGCCGCCGGCGCCGCCCGACTGTAGCCGATAATTGCCCACCTGATCGGTCGTCGTGATAGCCAACTCGCGGCGTTTGAGATCGGCCGTCATCGGAAAACTCATTCCGCCCGGCGTGAACAGCATGAAGGCGCGTCGCTGCGAGTCGTCAAGCTGAAGGACGGCCGTTTGGCCCGCCAAATAATTCAACTGCTGATCGCTGCCGCCGACCAAATACGACATCATCTGATTGGCCAAGATCAAAAAAGGCCACGCTTCACCGACCGGCAGAAGGTTCCAAGGCGTTTGGTTCGGCCGATCCGAAACAGGCGTTGTCATCGCCAACACGCGCCCCCGGCCCACGGTGCGTTCCAAAATCGCCGGCCGACCGTCGTTATAAGGCAGCACGACGCTTGCTCCCGCCTGCGGCTGATCGAGTTCCCAATAGCGGAACACCGGAAACGCCTCCCAGGGGATCCCGCCGGCTTGCCCTCGAAAGGCGGTCAGGATCGGATGCTGATAATCGCGCGGTGCCAAATGCAAATCACCGTCAGGTCGTCGTGCCTGACGCAGAAGCTTGCCAGGCAACAACTCCTGTGCTTGCTCGGCATTGAACGAATCGATCGGCTGGGCATTACGCCCCAGGAAAATGGCTGCGCCGTGTCCCTCGGCCACATAGTCGGCCAATCGCTTCCACGTCGCAGGCTGCAAAGGCTTGGGATCCAAAAGGCAGACGGCGGCGTAATCCGTAAGCTGTCGTTTGACCAACTCGCTCTGATCGCAGATATCGCAATCGAATCGCGATTGCCCCCGTTTGCGAAACACGCTGGGGGCCAATGCCTCGGTGAGAAACAGGGCGTAGCTTTCGGACGGCTTTGGCGCAACCACCAACACGCGCCACGCCGGACGCACCGCCACGGTAAAGTAACGGGTGTCATCGGCCGCCAATCCATCTTGACCAACGATCCGCAGGAACCCCTGGTGGGTGCCCGGCTCAAGTCCGCCCACGTGAAATTCCACCGGCCGAAGCTCGCCCGGCACGGCCTCGCAGCTTTGTTCGCTGCGTTTCTGCGGTTTTCGATCGGCATCCTGCAAATACAATTCAACGACGCGCGGCGCGGGAGCGCCGATGCACGAAAGCGCCGTCTCGACCGTCAGCGTGCTTCGATTCGATAGCACATCGCCCGAAAGCCGCATCTCGCCCAGCCCGTAATCGGTCGGTTGCGCCACGCCGACATCGATCACATAGACGCCTAAATCGCCGATTTCGCCAAGTTGCTGCTGAAGTTTGGCCGCCTGTTCCTCGGGCCAACTGCCGCGCGAAAGATCCGTGAAAACATAAAGCTCTTTGCGTTCCTTGTCGCTTTCCCGCAGAAGCTTCACGGCGCTGTCGATGGCCGACGGCAACGGCTGAGAATTGGCCACCGTCTCCAAACGCGAGATACGTTCGCGGGCTGCGCCGCGGTCGGCCTGAAACGCCGCCGTCGCGCCCAGCCGCGTATCCATCACGGCCACTTCGCTTTGGTCGGGCAATTGGGCCAAAAGCCAAAGGCCCAGGTCGCGGCCCGCTTCCAAGCGAGTTTGATTCTCGTGGCGATATTCCATGCGCGGCGCGGCATCGAATACCAACGCCGCCGCCACGGGCGCCTCTTGGCTTCCGACGGCTCCGCCCAATTTCATGCTGGGCCGCGCCAATGCAAACGCCAACAAGGCGATGGCTCCCGCCCGCAGTAATAGCAGCAACAGATGCCGCAACTGCAACCGGCGCTGATTCATGTCGTGCCGCTTCTGGATGAACCGCAACGCGGGAAATTCCATCAGCGTCGGCCGTCGGCGCATGATCAAGTGCAGAATAATCGGCACCGCCACGAGTACGCTTCCGGCCAGTAATGATAAGTTGACGAATGTCATTCGACTTAGCCGTTCCAGCCTACGCCTTCTTCACCGTGGAACTCGTGCGGTACATCAACACCCGGATACGCTCACGCGTGACCAGACCTTCCAATATCATGGGATCCAAAACAGGCAGAAATTCCTCGATGCGATCCGGCTTATCGACGATTTCCACGATGATCGGCAAATCCTCGGAAAGACGCAGGATCTTTGCGGTATGCATCCGGCTGTCGGCCCCGAAGCCCATGATGCCGCGCAAGACCGTGGCGCCCGCCATGCCCCGTCGGCGAGCCTCCAAGACAATGGTCTCGTAAAGCGGCCGGCCCTCGTAACGATCGCTTTCGCCGATGAAGACCCGCAGTAGTTCGGCTTCTTCAGGCAGTTGCATGATATGATCTCCTAACGTATGCACCCGGCATCAAGCTTTCTACAAGAATCGTCCCACTCGCAACCCGACCAAAATCGCCGCCAATCCGCCGATGTTGTGAATCGCAAAGTAACCGAACACAAGCTGCCACTGCGAATCGTGCAGCAACCGTTCGGTTTCAAAAATATACGTCGAAAAGGTGGTGAATGCGCCCATGAACCCGATCAAGATGATCGAACGGACTTCACCGCTGATCGACCAACGCTCGGAGCCCGACCAAACGTAACCGAACAACAAGCATCCTAAAAGATTGATGACGACGGTTCCCCAGGGAAACAGCGTTTCGTTACGGCTTTGAATAAATCCGCCCAGGCCATAGCGCGCCAACGTGCCGAGTATTCCTGCCAGAGCAAGAAATGCAAAGAAAAAAAACTTATGCACAACCGAGGCTCCTCACGCCGCAGAGACGTTGAAAAACAACTCGCATGATTTTCCCCCAACCGGAACCATGGGTCAAGTAACCCGCTCTGCGAGCCAGGGCCGATCCGTTTTCGGTAGGGCGGGTCAAGCGGAGCGAAGGCCCGCCTTGAATTCTTCGCAAAATGGCGGGCCATCACTTCGTTCGACCCGCCCTACGCTTTTCCCAAATTTAACAATTGTTTACACGCTCTGCGAGCATCCCCGTGAGTTGCAATGACCAAAAAAACGACGCCGCCGGCTGTTGGATAACCGGCGGCGTCGTAGGGCACCTCCCTGTGCCGTCGTAGCTTATGGGATCAAACACACGCCGCCGACCCACGCGCCTGCCTCGAACAATGCTCCGCGAACGCTCAACGGAAGCGGATCGAACAGATACGGAGCACAATCGCCCGGCCGGTAGAAACCCAAGGAATACATGCACTCGTTCGGCGTTTCCAATCCCATTTTGTAGGGCAGGATCGGGAACGTGAGGAAGAAGTGGGCGGCCGAGGCGAACGGCTGGACAAACGGACCCGCCATGTGGCCGTATCGTTCAAGCTGGACGTCCTCGAAATACAACGGCTTGTGGCACAAGCCCGAGGCCGTCCATGTGTAGGTGATTTCTTCGAACGAACGTCCTCGGAAGGTGGCGTTGCCCAACGGACAATCATGCGGCAAATCACCTTCCGACGGTTTGATGTCGGTATTCAACTCGGCAATCGGTTTAAGATCCTTTGGTGAGGGGCATTTCTCGTTGAATTCGTGCTGCCGTGTGGCGTATTGCTCCTCTAAAAGCGGACTCTTCGATCCCGCTTTCGCTCGCTTCGGACTGCTAAACGGCACCGCAGGCTTCAGTTGCTCGACATAGGGTTTTTCCGCGGGCTGCTTCGTCGCGGCCGGTTCATTCAACGGGGGAAGCCCCTGCAATCCCTCTTGCGTTTTTGAGTCTAGCGATTTCGGCTCGGCCGGCGTTTGCCGCAACAGATCGTCGCCCAACTTCTCGGCCGGCGCCGGCAAGGCCTTCGGCTTCTTATCGCCGAACGGATCACCCAACGCACCGCCGTTCTGCGCCGTTCGAACCGTGCGCGGCGAACCGGCAGGCTGTGTATACTGCACAACCTTGACCGTTGATTCGTCCACCGACGCCTCGGATTGCATCGGCAACCACTTCAACCGGCTGCCGCTCGCGCCCGTGCTGTAGTGGGCCGATTGCACCGCTTCGTCGACACCTTCCTCCGCGGCCCTGACCGAAGAAGCGGTATAACCTCCGGCCAACAAGAATAGTAGAATGACTCCTAAAATGGGAATTCGATAGGGCGAAGCCGCAATCCGTTCGACAGCTTCGCCTGATGAATGCTGAATACACCCTCTAGGCGTTGTCGCCGGCCGCGTACTCCGTACTGTAGTTTGGCGCTTCCTGCGTAATAGTGATGTCATGAGGGTGACTCTCCCGTACACTGGCTGAAGTGACTTGGATGAATCGCGCTTCCGTGCGCAACTCCTCAATGGTTCGTGTCCCGCAATATCCCATGCCGGCCCGTAATCCGCCGACAAGCTGATAAACAAACGGTCCTAATTGTCCTTTATAAGGCACGCGGCCTTCGACGCCTTCGGGCACAAGTTTGTCGGGGCCGCGGCTTTTCCCTTGTCGGTAACGCTCGCTGGAACCCTGGACCATCGCGCCCAAGGATCCCATGCCTCGATACACCTTGTAGGTTCGGCCCTGGTACAAAATCTGCGCCCCGGGGCTTTCCTGCAATCCCGCTAAAAGACCTCCTAACATAATGACCGACGCACCCGCGGCAATCGCCTTGGTCAAGTCGCCTGAGTAGCGAATCCCACCGTCCGCGATGACGGGAATGCCGCTCTTCTCGGCCACTTGCGATGCTTGGTAAATCGCTGTTATCTGCGGAACGCCGACGCCGGAAATCACCCGAGTCGTGCAGATCGACCCAGGACCAATTCCGACTTTCACGGCATCGGCCCCGGCGGCGATCAAATCCTTGCATCCCTCGGCCGTGGCCACGTTGCCGGCCACAACGTCGATGTCCCACTGCTTCTTAATGCTCCGAACGGTTTCGATAACATTGGCCGAATGCCCGTGGGCACTATCGACCACCACAATGTCCACACCTTTGGCAATCAGGGCCTCGATGCGTTGATAGTCGTGAACTCCGACGGCGGCTCCAACCCTCAGCCTACCTTGCCCATCCTTGCAGGCCTGCGGAAACCTCCGCATCATATCAATGTCTTTGATCGTAATTAGTCCCGTCAGCCTAAAATCTTCGTCAACCAG
>CAZNMP010000220.1:0-5851 GCA_964573875.1 uncultured Planctomycetaceae bacterium
GCGACGGCAAAGAGCCTGTCTCTCATTGCGGAATGGAATGGAGACATTCCCGAAACCATTCAATCGGATCCACTCCGCTTGCGCCAAATTCTTATCAATCTGATCGGCAATGCCATCAAGTTCACGGAATATGGCACAGTTCGGATTGTGGGGCAACTCGTCAAGGCGGAAGATGACCGACAGAAAATGCAGTTCTCCATTGTGGACACCGGCATCGGCATGACCGAGCAGCAGATGCAGCAGCTTTTTCAGCCGTTCATGCAGGGTGATTCATCGACCAACCGGAACTTCGGCGGCACGGGCTTGGGACTGGCGATCAGCAAACGCTTGGCCGAAATACTTGGCGGCGACATAAGCGTGTCGAGCCGAATCGGCGTCGGCAGCGTCTTCAGTCTTACGGTTGACGCGGGTTCCTTGGAGGGTGTGCGCATGTTGCAACATCCTTCCGGAGAAGTCTGTCTTGCCGAGCCCGCGCCCAAGCCGAGCGAGGCCCAGCGCATCCGGCTTCAGGGCCGCTTGCTGTTGGTCGAGGATGGATTGGACAACCAGCGACTCATTTCCTTGCTGCTGTCCAAGGCCGGGGCCGAGGTATCGCTGGCGGAAAATGGACTCGCAGCCATTGATCTTGTCATGACGGCGATTCGCGAGGCTCGCCCGTTCGATCTCATTCTCATGGATATGCAAATGCCGGTGATGGACGGTTATAAAGCCGCCCAGGAACTAAGGGCGAAGGGGATCACCGTGCCGATCATCGCTCTGACGGCGCATGCCATGACGGGTGATCGCGAAAAATGTCTGGAAGTTGGTTGCGACGATTACCTTTCGAAGCCGATTGACCGAGCCGTGCTTTATAAGCTTGTGTCACGGTATTTAGAAAGCAGCCGGTAAGCCCCCTCCCCCCACTGGCCATTGTGTGTTGGATTGCTACAATGGTCATTTCTCCAAACGGCAGCTTTTCCGCCGTCTTGGCACGGGGATTCTTACGAGGAGGTCGGTCATGGATGCATCGGTTCGGAAAACCCCTCTTTATGATTGGCATGCGTCCCATGGCGGACGTATCGTTGATTTTGCCGGTTGGGCCATGCCGGTCCAATTTACATCGATTATTCAAGAACATCAGGCGATTCGCTCCGCGGTGGGGATAGCCGACATCTCACACATGGGCCGTCTGCGTTTCGAGGGGCCCGGGGCGGCGGTTTTTCTGGCGGAATTGCTCACACGGCGCGTGGCCGACATGGAATTGGGGCAAATTCGCTACTCCCTGGTGACCAACGACGAGGGAGGCATCCTTGATGACGTGTTGGTAGGGTATTATCACAACTCGCATGGCCAACCGTTCTTTTTGCTGGTGGTCAACGCCAGCAACAGGGCGAAGATTGTCGATTGGGTTTCAGCGCACTTGCCCAAGGAACGTGCGGAACGGCCTGGACAGGAGATCATTTGGAACGACGTGAGCCGTCTTTGGGCCATGTTCGCCATCCAAGGGCCTCGTTCGGTCGAGCTTTTACAGCCGTTGGTGGATGTTGATCTTCAATCCATGCGGTATTATCGGGGCGCTCAATCGTTGATTTTGCATCCGGCCGCTCAGCGTCAGGGCTGCATCATCAGCCGCACGGGCTATACGGGCGAAGATGGTTTCGAGCTTAGTCTGGGGGCCAGCATTGCGCCGGCCGTTTGGGAAGTGCTGATGGAATTGGGCAAGCCGCTGGGCGTCGTGCCCGCGGGGTTGGGCGCTCGCGATACCTTGCGGCTCGAGGCCGGGATGCCGCTTTACGGCCATGAGATTTCGGAGCAAATCGACCCATTCCAAGCGGGGTTGGGGTTTGCATGTCATCTGGTGGGCTACGATTTTCCCGGCCGCGATGCCTTGTTACGCATTCAAAAACAACCGCCGAAGCAAGTGCGCGTCGGTTTGGTGCTGGATGGGAAGCGTGCCGCTCGCCAGGGTTCCGACGTTCGGGACGGCAGCCGGACGGTTGGACAAGTCACCAGTGGAAGCTATTCGCCCACGCTCGATAAGGCGATTGCCATGGCCTATGTTGTTCCCGAATTGGCGAAACCGGGCACGGAATTACAGGTTGACATTCGCGGCCATTTGGAAGCGGCTCATGTGGTGGAGCTGCCTTTTTATCGTCGCAATAAGAAAGGATTGAATAAATAATGTCGCAGAATCGTTTGTATAGCAAAACGCATGAATGGGTTCGCGTGGAGGCGGCTCCCTCGGGCGAAAAGACAGCCGTCGTGGGCATTACGGCCTTTGCGTTGGAGGCGCTTACCGACTTGGTATT
Source organism: uncultured Planctomycetaceae bacterium (assembly GCA_964573875.1). Classification (GTDB taxonomy): domain Bacteria; phylum Planctomycetota; class Planctomycetia; order Pirellulales; family Thermoguttaceae; genus CAYWGR01. The sequence continues at coordinate 2,289 of CAZNMP010000220.1, forward strand.
CGTCGACTTGCCCAGCGTGGGGCGGCAGGTTACAGCGGGGCAACCGTTTGGCGAGATCGAATCGGTTAAGGCCGTGAGTGATCTATACAGCCCCGTTGACGGCGAAATCGTCGAGGTGAATTCGTCGCTGGCCGGCAATCTGGAGCATCTGGCCGAGGATCCTTATGAGGCCGGTTGGTTCGTCAAAATTAAAATCAGCAACGAAGCCGGACTGGCGGAATTGTTGGATGAATCTTCTTATAAGAAACAGTGAGAAGAAGAGCCGCCTTAGAGGAATGCCGAAGGTCGCCGTCTATTAACCTTTGCATAGCTAATGAACCGAGGCCGACCAACGGAAGGCTGAAAATTGGGCCAAACAAGTTGACGAGCCGGTTCATTATCCAAGCAAACATCAATAAATGACGTAATATCATTGGCCATTGCATTTCGTCGATCGGCATGTGATTTATTTGGAGCCGTTATGCCTTATTTTCCCAATACCGAGTGTGATCGCCGGGAGATGCTCGAAGCCATCGGCGTCGGGTCGGTTGAAGATTTGTTGGCGATGATTCCCGCGGAGTTGCAGATGCAGCGCAAGCTGTGTGTTGCGCCGGGATTGGGTGAATTGGAACTATCGGCTCATATCGCGGATCTTGCCTCGCAAAATATGTCGGCCAGTCAAGCGGCGTGTTTTTTGGGTGGCGGAACCTACGATCATTTCATTCCGGCCGTGGTCGATATGGTTGCCGCGCGAAGCGAATTTTATACGGCTTATACGCCTTACCAGCCCGAGGCCAGCCAGGGCAGTTTGCAGGCTTTTTTCGAGTATCAAACGCTTATTACGCAACTGACCGGCATGGATGTGTCGAATGCGAGTCTCTACGACGGCGGCAGCGCCGCTGCCGAGGCCGTTTTGATGGCCATCCATGCCACGGGCCGGAAACGCATCGTCACGGCGGCAAGCGTTCACCCTGAAGCTCGGCAGGTGTTGTCAACCTATTTGGCCAATCTGGGTGTTGAGCTTGTGACGCTCGATGCGGCCCAGGGCGTGGTTTCGATCGCCGAGTTGGCCTCCGCGGTTGAGTCTCAAACGGCCTGCGTGCTATTTCAGCAGCCGAACTTTTTCGGCTGTTTGGAAGAGGTCGAACAAGCAGCCGAGATCGCTCACAAGGCCGGCGCGCTGTTCGTCGTTTCGGTGGATCCGATCAGCTTGGGCATTTTGAAGCGGCCAGGCGACTATGGGGCCGACATTGCGGTGGCCGAGGGGCAGTCGCTGGGCAGTCCGATGTCGTTCGGCGGCCCGTATTTGGGCATGATGGCTTGCCGCGAGCAGTTTTTACGGCGCATGCCCGGCCGATTGATCGGCCAAACGACGGATCGGCGTGGAAATCGCTGCTGGGTGCTGACACTTCAAACACGTGAGCAACACATCCGCCGTGAGAAGGCCACGAGCAACATTTGCTCGAACGAAGGGCTGATTGCGTTGCGGGCCGCGGTGTATCTGGCCTTGATGGGCCCGGCCGGCATGCGCGACGCGGCGAATCTTTGCCTGCAAAAATCGCGTTATGCTGCTGAAACTTTGGCGGCGGTTCCGGGGCTTTCATTGGCGTTCGGCCGGCCGGCGTTCAAGGAATTTGTCGTTCGTGTCCAGGGAAGATCCGTCGGCGAACTGATCGAGAGCGCGCGGCAGCAAAACATCTTAGCCGGCATACCGCTGGATCGCTGGTATCCGCACATGGCGGATTGTCTGTTGGTGGCGGTGACCGAAAAACGCACCCGAGCGGAGATCGACCGCTTGGCGGCGGCATGGAAGTAGATTTTTGTTTGGCTTGTTGCTTACTGCCACCATTGCCTTCATTTCGCGGCCGCTACCCCCCGAAGTGATGAGATTTCGGGTTTTTTATCGAGCCGAAGCACTTTCGTGACCGATGCCAGCAATGTTTGGCCATTGCAAACCGGTTCATGGAAGAACGTAATGTTCCGCAGCCGACGGATTTCCGTTGTCGTGTTCGCCTGGGCGATGTTTTTCTTGGTCGCGGGGGCTTCTTCTGTTTTTTCTCAGGAAGATCAAGGTGAAGAGGAACAGAAGCCTATTCGGGACAATTCGTTCTTGATCGAGGAAGCATATAATCAAGAACCGGGGGTGGTTCAGCACGTCTTCAATTTTGTTCCTGCCTGGGAACATGGGCGAGGAGCGGAGCGGACCTTTGACTTTTTGTTTTCCCAGGAATGGCCGGTTTTTTCCCAGAAGCATCAAATCTCGTATTCCATTCCGCTTCGTAGCATCGATGGTATTCCCGAGCAGGGCGGCGGCACCGATGCCGGGGGGCTGGGCGATATCTTGCTCAACTACCGTTACCAATTGCTGGACGGCGATAACGAGGCGTTTCCGCTGGCGATTGCACCAAGGTTCAGCTTGATATTTCCTTCGGGCGATGCCGAAACCGGGCTAGGCAACGGAAAGCTGGGCTATCAAATCAATTTGCCCTTCAGTTATGAAATGAAGAAGTGGAGTTTTCATTTCAATGCGGGGATGACTAAAACGGACGGCGTTACGTCGGGGCTTGATCCCGATTTGCCGTTTATCGGTCACACGATCGACGGCTACAATCTCGGCGGGAGTGCGATCTATTTATACCGGCCGCTGTTTAATTTCATGCTGGAAACCGTTGCGGTTTGGGATGAGGAATTGCAGCGGGACGGCCGCGAGGAGTCGAAATGCGAGGTCGTTATGCTGCCCGGTTTCCGTTGGTCGCCCTATACCAAGGGCGATACGCAATGGGTCGTCGGTTGCGGCGCGCCGATCGGGCTTTCGTATGATGCGCCCGACATCGGTGTCTTTTTCTACCTGTCCTTGGAACACCGTTTTTTGCCGAAGTCGATGACTCCTTAACCGCTTTGCCTATTCGAGCGGATCGAGCATGAAATCGTCGATTTCGACCGAGGCGCCTTGTTGGAGAAAATTGATGCTCACAAGCAGTCGCGTCTCGCCGCGACGTTTGAGCACAATGCCTTCGAGGCCGGCAAAGGCCCCTTGACGCACTCGGACCTGTTGGCCGGGGCCAAGGCGGCTTTCCACGGTCAGCGGGGCGTCGGCGGCGATCAGGCGGTGGATCTGAAGCAAATCGAACGCCAATTGCGATTGATCTTTCACCGTAAGGCTGTGAGCGATCCGGTTCGTGGAAAAGCTTCGCAGACGCTCTTCTTCGCTGGCGAAGAGAAAGACGTAGCCGCCGAACAGCGGGACGAACGATGTGCGTTTGCGGCCGCGTACAATACTGGTTTTTTTGACCAAGGGCAGAAAAAAGGGAATGCTGAATTTGACTAAATCCCGGGCCAGCGATTTCTCTTGCCGAGCTTTCGTGTGAAGAACCAGCCAGCGGCGGTTCGCGTGATCGGCCGGAGGTGCATCCAACAGATTCGCCGGATACATGCTGGTCTCTTCCTTGAGGATGGGCATGTATGGTCTCCCCGGCTGTCAAGTAAACAAGCCTATTTCTTATTTCGCTCTTGTTCGGCCAGTTCGCAGCGGACGCGCTCCAAGTCGGCATCGACCATCATGTTCACCAGTTCGGTGAATGAAA
>CAZNMP010000221.1:0-5848 GCA_964573875.1 uncultured Planctomycetaceae bacterium
GACCTCGTCCACGCGATGGCTGAAGCCGCTATAAAAAAGCATCCTCTCGGTGACGGTGGTTTTGCCGGCATCGATGTGGGCGATAACGCCGATATTGCGAAGATGATGAAGATCCATGGCCATGATGCGCAAACCCTTGGTGGCTAAAGGATTCCATGATAAAGGCCCCCGGTGGAAAGGTCAACCGGGTGAATGAGCTAAGTCAGAGGGGGTAGGGGCTACGGATTTCGGTACTCTGCATGGCTGCCTGACCATGATTCTGCCACTGGCTCATGGAACAATTCTTGCTCTGTCCGAAGGGACATCAAGCTCGGTTTCGCCAGTAGCCGGGCCGTCGTTTTGCATGGGCAATTGCCACGACGATGATGCGTTCTGATGCAACTCGGTAAACGATGCAAAAGGGGAACCTCTTCACGGGGCATGACCAATGCAAATCGTCCACAACTGCGAATTGCAGCGGATGGGCGGCAATCAGGGATAGCGATGCATCAATAGCATTGACAAATCGCACCGCTGCTTGTGCGCTTTGCTCGGCATACCAGCCCAACGAGTCGTCAAAATCAAAACGAGCGGCTGGAAGAAAATCAATGGGCAGCATTCGGCTCTACTGTTCCCAAGCGACGCAATGCATCCGCTCGAATCTGCTCCCACGGGATCGTGGAGACTTGGCCCGAATCGTATTCCGCGGTTCGCCGTTGAATCTCCGTAAGCCACTCCTGGGTAAGCGGTGGGAGAGAATCGGCGGGCAAGCTGTCCCAAAGGGCCTCGATCAATTGAACGCGATCGGCAATGGATAAATGGCTTGCATTGGCAAGCACTGTTTCATAGCTGATCATAATTACACCTCGATCCTACATATTATAGAAGGTATTTCAAAAAATTGTCAATCCGGCGAATCTGGGGACTAGGAGAACTGCAAAGTCACCATAAACAGTCATTCTGAGCGAAGCGAAGAATCTCCGTGAGCCTATATAAGTCCCAATATGCCAACGAGATCCTTCGCTTCGCTCAGGATGACGGTTCCTCCCTGGCCAACGACTTTGCAGTTCTCCTGCCGTGGGCAGGTGCGTCTTTGCGTTGTACAATCATTGCATGACGCATTGGGATGTAGCAATCATTGGCGGTGGGCCGGCAGGCCTTATGGCGGCGGCACGCGCGGCCCAGCGCGGACGTCGTACCATTTTGATCGATAAAAACCGCGAGCCGGGCGTTAAAATCCTTATTTCCGGCGGAACTCGCTGCAATTTTACGCACGACACCGACGCCCGGGGCATCATCGAGGCCTTTGGCCCCTCGGGCCGTTTTTTGCACTCCGCCCTAGCTGCCCTCGGACCACGGCAAGTCATGGAATTGTTCCAGGCCGAAGGCCTTGGCCATTATGTCGAACCGGGAGGCAAGGTGTTTCCGGCCAGTGATCGCGCGGCCGATATCCGGGCCGTTTTGGTGCGCCGTGCGGAGCAAAGCGGCTGTGCCTTTGCCCTGAGTGAGTCGTTGGTCGAACTGCAGCGATGTACAAACGGATTCGAACTTGTAACCACGAAGCGGACACTCGAAGCCGACAAAGTCATCTTGGCTACGGGCGGACAATCGTATCCCGCCTGCGGCACGACGGGCGACGGCTACCGATGGGCTGCCGCTCTGGGGCATCGCATTGTCGAACTGCACACGGCCTTGGCGCCCATCACCAGTCATGCGGCCTGGGTAACCGACTTGCAAGGAATCACCCTGCCCGACGTCCTGGTGCGAGTCCTCGATCCCAATATCGAAAGTGCTAAAGGAAAGAAAATCCCTTATTTGGCCGAACGGCGTGGCGCTTTGTTGTTCACGCATTTCGGCGTTTCCGGCCCCGCCGCCATGGATGTCAGCCATGTCGTGAGCGACACTTCGCACCCGAATGCGCTCGTCCTGCGTTGCGATCTCTTGCCGGATATCTCGGAAAGTGAACTGGATTTGCATTTAGCGCGTGAAATTGCCCAAAGCGGCCGACGACGCGCCTCTGTTTTACTCGATCGTTGGTTGCCGCATCGCGTCGGTGAAACGGTCATCACTTTGGCCGAGACGCCTTTGGACCGGCCTCTGGCGGAGTTGTCGAAGGCCGCCCGGCGTCGGATTGCGCACGGCGCTAAACATCTCGACATTCCGACGGCCGGCACGATGGGCTATCGTAAGGCCGAGGTGACGGCCGGCGGCGTTTCGCTCGATGAAGTCGATTCCCGAACCATGCAGAGCAAGCTTGTCCCAGGTCTTTTTTTCGCAGGCGAAGTGCTCGATCTAAACGGACCCGTGGGCGGTTACAATTTTCAGGCCGCCTTCAGTACCGGTTGGTTGGCCGGCGAAAGCGTATAATCCCACCCTCCGCATCCGATTTTGCGGATTAGCTAAAGTTTACCGCCTGGCGAAACGATAATGGCATTGCGATTAACAGGGACTTACTATGGATTTGCAGGGATGCGATCCAGCACCCCCACTTGACGGTGGGACGCCAAGTTCTTGCAAGTTGTTCGCACTAAAGGAGTTACGTTGCCAGCTGGCAACGCCTGCAGTGAGGGCGATATTTAAGTTCTTTGACAATAAGCATTTATGTTTGTTTTACCATCGGCGGAAATGGGTTCCGATCCGATGGTTGCCCTACGTGTTCTCGTGTAGGCGGAAGCTTCCTTGCATGGATTGCACTTGACACTAGTCATTATGCCACCTACACTTGGAGCAGCAAGGGCATGTGAAAATTGTCTCTCACGATCATGCCCATGGCGACTTTCTCAGAGGAGAATTGGGTCGTGACCAAAAAAGAGATCGTCCGAACCATTTCCGAGGAAATTGGACTGACGCAACTGCAAACGAAGGAAATCGTCCAGAAGACCTTCGATGCCATTGTGGAAGCTCTGGTAGCAGAGCATCGGATCGAGCTTCGGAACTTTGGCGTATTTGAGGTGAAGCGACGAGCCCCCCGCAAGGCCCGCAATCCTCGCACTGGCGACAAGGTATTCGTACCCGAAAAATACGTGGTCACGTTCAAGCCCGGCAAAGAGATGGAGGAACGTGTCAAGGAGTTGGAACGTCAGGCGGCGGCCGCAGCCCGTGCCGCTCGGACCAAGGCGCCCGGCAAAGAGTCGCCACCCCGAACATCGCCGCAACCCCTTGCCGCAACGGCCACTTACGACGCCGGCCAACCGGAATCCTAAAATTAAACCCCTGAAAACCGCAATCGCCTCTTCCCGCAGCGATTTCCCCGGTTTTTGATAGTGATCTTCCCGCAATCGAACGAATCGTTTGTTGGCAGTTACTTACTCATCGCATTCTTTTCTTTCGTTTATCGCAATATCATCCTGAACTAGCGCGGCTGCGGCATGTTTACCCTTTTTAGGGAAAACACGCTAACGTCTGCCGGCAACCGCGTTATTGCAGAGTGAAAACCGTTTTACAACCAGCTTTTCAAGAGTTTCGCCTCCGAAGGGTGCTAGAGCTATGCCCAATGGTGTGGCACTAGATCGACGCGCCAACTTTTTTCGGATCGCGAAGCATGTAACATCACGGAGGATCGTTTCATGCGTAACCTGTTACTGGCATTGGCCTGCGGCGCTTTGCTATGCTCGACGGTCGGGTGCATGCTCCCGGCTTACTCGGCGGATCCGAGCCGTCGCACCCAGGAATTGATGTTCACATCAGAGAACATGCGTTTATTCCTGGACGAGTGGGAACGGTTCTGGTTCCTGGATCAGCCGGACCATTGCACGCCCTACCGGACGCACGGCGGCTTGATCTAAGCCCGTGGAATAGGCCAGCGGAAATTGACACCTAGCGGACCGAACCGCTACACTAGCGGTTTCGCGCCCATGTTTGGGGATTTTCTTGTCGAGGCGGCTTTCCTGGTCGGCCTCGGCAAGAGAACGGCCTGCGTATGCGCCGTTTCCCAAGGGGGCGTCCGCCGGGTCGTTTCCTGTTGCGCTATTACCGCGATTAATGACTACGTCTGTGAATTCCACTAGCGTTCAACTTGATGTTCATCTGGGCCGCCTGCACTTGGCCAATCCGATTACCGTGGCCTCGGGTACGTTCGGCTATGCGCGCGAGATGGCGGGCATGGTCGATATTGCGCGGCTCGGCGCCATTTTGCCCAAGACGATTACACACCAACCGCGCCCAGGCAACCCACCCCCGCGCACCGTCGAAACCACCGGCGGCCTGCTGAATTCGATCGGGCTAGATAACGACGGCATCGAAGCATTTCTAGAGCGACAATTGCCCTATTTGGCTTCGCTGCCGACGGCGTTCATCGTGAGCATTGCCGGCCGCACGGCGGAGGAATATGTGGAACTGGCCGCCCAACTCGACAGCAAGCCCGGCGTTCGAGCGTTGGAATTGAATCTTTCATGCCCCAACGTAAGCGGCGGCGTCGATTTTGGCACCAATCCCGCAGCCTGCGAAAAAGTGGTTTCCGGCGTGCGGAAAGCGTGCTCGTTGCCGATCCTCGCCAAGCTCACGCCCAACGTGACCGACGTCACTGCGGTTGCCAAGGGGGCCGAGGCCGGCGGGGCCGATGCCTTGTCCTTGATTAACACGTGTCTGGGCATGGCCGTCAACTGGCGACGGTGCCGGCCAATCCTTGGCAACGTGCTCGGCGGTCTGAGCGGGCCGGCGATCAAGCCGATCGCGCTAAGGATCGTCTATCAGGTCTCCAAGGCCGTGAATATTCCGCTGGTCGGCATCGGCGGCATCGCCACGGTGGACGACGTGATGGAATTCCTCGTAACCGGTGCGTCGGCCGTGCAAATCGGTACGGCGAATTTTTACAACCCTGAAGCATCCATGCAGATTCTCGACGCCTTGCCCGCCGCCCTGGCCGAACTCGGTGCCCGGTCAGTCGCGGAGGTCGTCGGAACCTTGCAAAGCAATTCAAAAACAAAAAACTAATCACTAGCCTCTAATCCTTAATCCCTGCTTCCATGCGCATCCTTTCCGGCATACAACCAACGGGCCGCTTCCACTGGGGTAACTACTTCGGCGCAATCCGGCAATACATCGAACTGCAAGGCGAGCGGCAAAACGCCTTTTACTTCATCGCCAATCTGCACGCCTTGACCACGGTCCGCGACCGCAACGCGTTGGCGCAAAACACGCTTGACGCGGCCATCGACCTGCTAGCGCTGGGGCTGGATCCGAACCGCGCAACGCTGTTCGTGCAGTCCGACGTGCCCGAGGTTTCGGAATTGTGCTGGCTTTTGATGACCGGCACGTCGATGGGCTTGCTCGAACGTTGCCACGCTTTCAAGGATAAGAAAGCAAAAGGCTTGACGGCCGACGCCGGCTTGTTTACCTATCCCGTTTTGATGGCTGCCGACATTTTGATGTACGATTCCGACTTGGTTCCCGTCGGCGAGGATCAGGTGCAGCATATCGAAGTGGCTCGCGATCTCGCAGCGAGTTTCAACTATCTTTTCGGCGAAACGTTTGTCATGCCGAAGGCCAAGATCTTGGATTCGTCAGCCAGGGTGCCCGGCGTGGACGGCGAAAAGATGTCGAAGAGCTACGGCAACACACTCGATGTGTTCGAGGATCCCAAGTCGCTGCGGAAGCAGATCATGCGGATCGTGACCGACTCGCGGCCGATGGACCAGCCGAAAGTGCCCGAGACCGATCATCTTTATTTGCTCTATTCGTTGTTTGCCAACGACGAACAGCGCGGAGCGATGGCGGCCAAGTATCACCTGGGCGGTTTCGGCTACGGCGAAGTGAAAAAGGCCTTGGCCGACTTGGCGGTCGATTATTATGGCGAGGCCCGCGAGCGTCGCAAGGAGTTCGAGGCTCACCCCGAGCGCGGCTTTCGCCTGCGCGATCCGGCCCCGCTGGA
>CAZNMP010000222.1:0-5846 GCA_964573875.1 uncultured Planctomycetaceae bacterium
ATCGTTGTAGGCTACGGCTCTCATGCCGCCGAGCGACGTGTAAAGGCCCGTGAGCAAAATGACCAACACCGATCCGATCCAAAAGCTGTCGATCACAAAACTGCCGAGTGTAATGTTCACATCAGGCAAAAGAACGCTGAAGACAACGCCGCCTGCAAAAATACCGACGGCAATCTTCGAGACGACGAAAGTGATCAGCGACACGACCGACAGCACATATCGTGAAGCGGGCGAGAATCGTCTTTCGAGGAACTCCGGCATTGTGAAGACCAACGCTCGGGCATAAAACGGTACGAACACCCACGCCAACACGAGCAAGCACCAAGCGTGCAATTCGTAGTGAGCCATCGCCACGCCGTCTTTCGCGCCGGAGCCTGCCAGGCCGACAACGTGTTCCGAACCGATGTTCGACGCGAAGATCGACGCTCCGATGACCCACCAGCCGAGGTTTCGCCCGGCGAGGAAGTAGTCATCGGCCGTATCCTTGCCTCGCCGCACGACCCACCATGCGACCCCCAGCAGAACGCCGAAATAGATGGCAATCGCCAGCCAATCAATGCCCGTCAATGTTGAGGTGGATTGCGTCGAAGCCATTAATGTGGGCAGGTGACTCATCTGTTATCCTCGAGCCGTGTTGTAAAACGCTTGATTCCAACGGAGTTGATTTTTTATCTCGTCAAGGCGTGTCCGTGCATCGATGCATACGCCTTCGACTCCAACCATTTCGACAAAGTCCTCGATAGGTTCACGGCTCAATGCCTGGCTAAGAACCGTGTGATGCGGCCCCCCGGCATAAATCCATGCCGCGGCGGCTGTCTTCAAATCGGGGCGGGGCGACCATACGGCCCTGGCCACCGGCAACTTGGGCAGCGCCTGGTCGGGCACGTTCACATCGACCTCATTAAACACCAAACGGAAGCGATTGCCAAGGTCGATCATCGCCACGTTTACGGCCGGCCCCGCCGGCGCGGTAAATACCAAGCGAACCGGATCGTCCTTCCCCCCAATGCCCAGGGGGTGAATCTCGCACGACGGCCTGGCAGCGGCCAACGTCGGGCATACCTCCAACATGTGCGCGCCAAGCACTCGAGGGCCATTCGAGTTTAGATGGTACGTGTAGTCTTCCATAAACGACGTTCCGCCGGGAAGACCTGACGCCATAACCTCCATCACCCGGCCGAGTGCCGCGGTTTTCCAGTCTCCTTCCGCACCAAAGCCGTAGCCGTCGGCCATCAGCCGTTGAACGGCGATGCCGGGCAATTGCTCCAGGCCGGTGAGGTCTTCAAAGGTATCCGTAAACGCCCGGAAACCGCCACTTTCCAAAAAAGCCCGCAAGGCGAGTTCCGTGCGTGCGGCATAGCGCAACGATGCACGATGCGCGCCGTCCGGTCGAAGCGACGCCGCCATGTCATACTGTTGATCATACTCGGCCGTCAACCGATCGACTTCGGCATCGCTGACTTGGCCAAGCCGAGCAACGATTTCGCCGATGCCGAAACCGTTGACCTCCATGCCGAAGCGGATCTGAGCCTCGACTTTATCGCCTTCGGTTACGGCGACTTGTCGCATGTTGTCGCCAAGTCGGGCGACTTTCAGGTTCCGCATTTCGTGAACGCCGGTCGCCGCGCGTTGCCACGACGCCACACGCTCCTGCACCTCGATATCTTCCCAATGGCCGACGACCACCTTGCGGGGTTTTCCCAACCTCGTGCAAATGTAGCCGAATTCGCGGTCGCCGTGGGCGGATTGATTCAGATTCATGAAATCCATATCGATCGTTTCCCAAGGCAAGTCGCGATTGAACTGCGTGTGCAGATGCAGCATGGGTTTTTCAAGCGACTTCAGACCGGCGATCCACATTTTCGCAGGTGAGAATGTGTGCATCCAACAGATCAAGCCGATGCAGTTCGGCGCGGCATTCGATTCACGACACACCTGGAGGATCGACTCCGAGGAAGTCACAACCGGCTTGAATACGACGCGAATCGGCAAACGCAACGAGGCGTTGAGCGTTTCAACGATTCGTCGGCTATGCTCAGCTACTTGCCGGAGCGTTTCCTCGCCATAGAGATTTTGACTGCCTGTGATAAACCAGGCTTCGAGGTTTTCGGTGGACATGAAAATCGCCTTTTACTTTTGGCCATAGTAGGCCGCGGGGCCGTGCTTGCGTTGATAATGCTTTTCGAGAATGTACGGTTCGAGCTCGGGCATTTGCCGGCAAATTGTCATGCCGCCGATAGCCATCTCGGCGATGGCTTCAAGGGCGACGGCGTTTTGGACGGATGCGGCCGCGTTTTGGCCCCAAGTGAACGGTCCATGTCCTGCCACTAAAACGGCCGGCATATCGGTTGGATCACGGCCGGCAAAACATTCGACGATTGCATTGCCCGTGGCCGTTTCGTAATCCACCGCAACTTCCTGCTCGCCAAGCGAACGAGTCAACGGTACCGGCCCATGAAAATGGTCGGCATGTGTTGTGCCGAAACATGGAATCCCGCGCCTTGCCTGCGCAAACATCGTGGCATGACGGCTGTGCGTGTGGGTGATGCCGCCGATCCGTTCAAAATGGCGGTATAAAACCAAATGCGTCGGCGTATCGCTTGAGGGGCGATAATCACCTTCCACAACAATGCCCTCCAGATTGACAATAACCATCTGCTCCGGCGCCAAACGATCATAAGGAACGCCGCTTGGCTTGATGACGACCAATCCTCGTTGCCGATCAATGCCGCTAACGTTGCCCCAGGTCAAGGTAACCAAGCCGAAACGAGCCAGATCTCGGTTTGCATTGCAAACGTCTTCTCGAATCGCATCAAGATTGTGAAAAATGTTCGACAAGGTCATACTTCCTGCCGTACCCGATTGCGAAGGACGATTAAATCTTTCATCACGCGGCCGAGCGGTTCCGAGTCTGCGGAAGTTCCGAAAGCATCGTGTAACGTTCGATAAAGGCAATACAGTTCGGCATAGATTTTGACAGCGGCTTTGTTGGGTCGATATACATGCTGCTTCACGCCGGTCATTTTTCGCTGTGCTTGCTCGACGGTTTTATAAGCACCGCCGGCCACGGCTCCGAAAATCGCCGCGCCCAACGCGCAGGTTTGCGCCGAGCGGCTGACCTTCATCGGCCGATTGCACACATCTGCGTATATCTGCATCACCAAGGGGCTCTTTTCAGCGATGCCGCCGCAGTTGACGACTTCCTTGACCGGTACGCCGTATTCCTCGAACCGATTGATGATCGTCAGGGCTCCGAAGGCCGTGGCCTCAATCAACGCTCTATACACTTCCGCCGCCGTGGTGTGCAGTGTTTGTCCCATCAAGAGACCGGAAAGCAGCGGATCGACCAAAATCGTGCGATTGCCGTTGTTCCAATCGAGCGCCAGCAATCCGCTTTCGCCCGGCAAAAGGCGTTCCGCGTCATGAGCCAGATTTCGGTGTGCATCGCCACTGGTCGTGTGTTGCGCCGGCGTCAAATACTTTACAAACCAATTGAAAATATCGCCGACGGCCGACTGGCCCGCCTCGAGTCCGTACATGCCTGGAATGACCGAACCAGGCACGATGCCGCAAAGGCCGGGGATGTCTTCCAAGGGCTTATTCATCGGTGCAATCATCGTGTCACAGGTGCTGGTGCCGATGATTTTTACGAGCGTGCCCGGCTTGATGCCTGCACCAACCGCGCCCATGTGGGCATCGAACGCGCCGACGGCCACGGATAGGCCGGCGGGCAGGCCGACCTCGGCGGCAAGTTGATCGGTTAAGCCGCCGGCTCTTTGATCCGACGTCATCGTGGATCGGGCGTAATGTTCGGCGCATTTCACCAAGGCGGGATCCAGCTTTCGCAAAAAAGACTTGCTGGGCATGCCGCCCCATTGCTCATGGAACATCGCCTTATGGCCGGCGGCACAAATGCCGCGAGGCATCGTATCGGGATTACGATTCCCCGTAATGTATGCCGGCACGAAATCGGCCAACTCTACCCAGGAATAAGCCGCGTCGAAAACCTTGGGCGACGTTCGGCGACAATGCAAGATCTTCGACCAATACCACTCGCTGCTGTAAATACCGCCGCATTTTTTCAAATAGCCGTCGCGCTGACGAGCGGCCTTCTCGGTAATCTCCGCTGCCTCGGCAAAACTGGTATGATCTTTCCATAGCCAAGCATGGGCGGCAAGGTTGTTCCGAAATTCGGGATGCAAAGCCAAAGGCGTGCCGTTCCGATCCACGGGAATCGGTGTGGAACCGGTTGTGTCGATGCCGATGCCCACGACTTTATCAGGCCGAAAACCTCGATGCCGTTTGGCCGTATGAACAACCCCCGCGACCGAAATCCGGAACCCTTTGATGTAATCCGCCGGATTTTGCCTTGCTAAATTCGGATCATTTCGATCCAACAGGATCCCGGCTTCGCCGCTTGGATATTCATAGACGCACGATGCAATTTCATTGCCGTCGGCAAGATCGACCAACAATGCCCGGACGCTGTTTGTGCCATAATCGACGCCGATGGCGAACTGCTGTTGCTTAACGGATTGGTGTGCCATTGATTCTATTGAGTCCTATATTGTCAATGAACCTTTCGCGGCCGATGGGCCGGCAAACCTGGCTGAAACAGCCGTGTTCGCGATGAAACAAGAATCATTGGCAACGTTGGTATCAATAACTCCAAGAAGAGATGAGCGTTTCTTCCTCCCGTTTGAATATAGGGAGGCCCACTCATGCCGCCAAGCCAATTCCGCGCATAAATATGTCGTTATTGCGCAATTCTGAGGGATGCGGGAAAACGAGTGGACGAAGAGGAGATTGCGCGACGTGCAAAGACCGTGGAAGCCTTGCTAATGCATCATCAATAGTTGTATCAATTCCACCAGCGAAGCAACGTCCATTTTCCTCATGATTCTTGCACGACGATCTTCGATGGTGCGGATGCTGCAACCGAGTTCCGCGGCGATTTCCTTGTTCATCTTGCCTTCAAGGATCAGATCGAGCACCTCGCGCTCGCTTGGCTTGAGACATGCAAGCCGTTCCGCCGCCTTCCTGCGAAGCGCGAGGCGCTGACGCCGCTGCTTGCTCAATTCCATCGCTTTGCGGATGCTGTCCCAAAGCACCTGCCTATGAACGGGCTTTTCCAGAAAATTAATCGCACCCAGCCGCATCGCTTCGACCGCCATCGCCACGGTGCCGTGACCGGTTACGAAGATAACAGGCAATTCAATCTTGTCTTGCAGCAATTTACGCTGTAATTCGATGCCGTGCATCTCAGGCAATCGCACATCGAGCACCAAGCAGCTTAAGGGACAGTCGCAATAAGCGTTCAAAAAATCCGTGGCCGAGGAAAACGCCTTAACGCGAGGAAAGACGACTTGCACTAAAGCAGTCAGCGATTCCAAGGAGGCCTGGTCCGCATCGATCAGATAAATCGTGGCTTCGTCGTTCAAAATGTAATTCCTCTAACCGTCAATTAAAACCGGCTGCCGTCTATGGGTTGCCCGTCCTTGCGATTGCCTAGGCGGCGGTAGACTTCGCCATCGATCGAGTAACTGATCGCATGAATGGAACCATCGCAAAACGACATATTGAAGCCGCCGGCATGGACGCTGCCGAACCACTTCACCTCATCGCCTTCTGTGTAGGTCGTCGATCGGTCTTGCACAGGCAGATTGTTCACGGTGCCGGAACTGTCAGAAACGCTCCCCTTGAAGCCAGTCCATCGCAACAAATCGTGATCTCCACCGCAATACATTGTGATTCGATCGCCGACATTTTTGCCGTCGGTATAATGATCTCTGTTAATATACTTTTCGCCGATGAGAAACGTATTACTGGCTCCATCGCGGATATCC
>CAZNMP010000223.1:0-5809 GCA_964573875.1 uncultured Planctomycetaceae bacterium
GGAGCCTCGAACCGCGGCGTCATGGGCATCTTTCTCGCTTATGGGCTCTCGCTGGGCGTCGTAGGCTCTGGCCTCGGGCTTGGCGTGGGGCTTTTAACGGTCCACTACATCAATGAAATCGCCGCTGGATTGTCCTGGATCACCGGCCGACCGGTGTTCGATCCGTCGATCTACTATTTCTACCGGATACCCGCGGTCGTGGTGCCGCAAACGCTCGTTTGGATCGTGGCCGGAGCATTGGGTATCGCCGTGATGGCCAGCATTCTGCCGGCCCGACGCGCGGCAGGTCTACATCCCGTGGAGGCGCTGCGCTATGAGTAACCAACTGGAAGGAACTGTTGCCGAAACACGCAAAGGGCATTTTTCGGCCGACGGCGTTGAAGCTGCGCATCATTTGAAAATCGTCAATCGAAATGACGAACAGGTCGATCAACTGATGACGATCGACCTGCACAAAAGCTACCGCAAAAATGCGATCGAGGTGCCGGTGCTGCGCGGCGTCAGTTTGAGCATTCATCCGGGCGAGTTTTTATCCATCGTCGGGCAAAGCGGATCGGGCAAAAGCACGTTGCTGCATCTGCTCGGCACGCTCGATGCTCCCGACCGAGGTGAGATTTATTACGCCGGTCGGCGAATCGACAATCTGCCGGCCAAGGAACGCGACGCCTTGCGGAATCGTCAGTTCGGCATGATCTTTCAGTTCTATCATCTACTGCCGGAACTTACCACGCTGGAAAATGTCCTTTCGCCGCTAATGATTAGAGACGGGGTGTGGAATTATCTTCGGAATCGGCATTCGCATCGACGCCGGGCCGCGGAATTATTGGAGTTGGTCGGCCTGGGACACCGCTTAAAGCATCGGCCGCGTGAGCTATCTGGGGGGGAAATGCAGCGGGCAGCCATTGCCAGAGCCCTGGTGGCCCAGCCCGACTTGCTTTTGGCCGACGAACCGACAGGCAACCTCGACGCAACCACCGGCGGAGAAATTATCCGTATCCTGCGAACCTTGAACCACGATCAAAACCTCACTATAGTTATGGTTACGCATGATCGGTCGATTGCCGATCAAACCGACCGAATCGTCCGTTTGGCCGGCGGAAGAATTGAAGAATAGGGACCATGAATCAGGGATTAGGGATTAGAAAAAGCCGCTTGCGGCTTTGCACTGACCTCTGGCCCCTGACCTCTGACCCCTAGCCTCTAGCCCCTCATACAAATGTCCCTAAAAATCTACATCGGCGGAAAGCTTTACAACAAAGAAGACGCGAAAATTAGCGTCTACGATCACGGCCTGCTTTACGGCGACGGCATCTTCGAAGGCATTCGCAGCTACAACGGCAAAGTGTTCCGCATGACCGAACACCTCGACCGCTTGTGGAATTCAGCCAAGGCGATTTGGCTGCAAATTCCCATGACGAAAGAGGAAATGGCCAAAGCCATCGAGGATACGCTGGCCGTCAACGGAATCAAGGACGGCTACATTCGTGTCGTGGTCACGCGCGGCGTCGGCACGTTGGGCCTCGATCCAAACCGTTGCGACAATCCGCAAGTGATTATTATCGCCGACAAGATTTCGCTCTATCCCGAAGAGCTTTATCAAAAGGGCTTGGAGATTATCACGGTAAGCGTTGTGCGCAACCATCCGGCGGCGCTCAGCCCGCGGATCAAGTCGCTGAACTATCTGAACAACATCCTGGCGAAGATCGAAGGCATCCAGGCCGGCTGCATCGAAGCGTTGCTGTTGAATCATAAGGGCGAAATCGCCGAATGCACCGGCGACAACATCTTCCTCGTGCGGCAAGGCGTTTTAATGACGCCGCCGATCGACGCCGGAATCCTCGAAGGCGTTACGCGCGACGTCGTCATTGGGCTAGCCAAGCAAGCAGGCATCGAAGTGCGAGAAATCCCGCTGACCAAGCACGATGTTTATATCGCCGACGAATGCTTCTTAACCGGCTCGGCGGCCGAAGTCGTGCCCGTGGTGACGGTCGATAGCCGCACCATCGGCGACGGAGTGCCCGGCCCCATAACCCAAAAGCTGATGGCCGCTTTCCACAAGCTGACGCGGGGATAAGAAAACCGACAGGATGAACAATCTTGGCGTTGCCATTTTGTTCATCGTGTCGATCTAGTTGCATGAAAACCTAGGATGACTGCATGGAATGGATTTCCTACTTCATTGACCTGTTCCTGCATCTGGATAAACATCTGGGTGATGTCATCCGCGACTATGGTCTTTGGACCTACCTGATCCTGTTGGTCATCGTGTTTTGCGAAACAGGCTTGGTCGTTACGCCTTTTTTACCGGGCGATTCGCTGCTATTCGCGGCAGGCACGTTCGCCGCGTTGGGGGCGCTCGATCCCTTGTGGCTGTTCCTTTTGCTAAGCTTCGCCGCCATCGCTGGCGATACGGTGAACTACTGGATCGGAGCCTATATTGGTCCAAAGGCCTTCAGCGGCCATTATCGCTTTTTGAAGAAGGAACATCTCGATCGGACGCATGCCTTCTATGAAAAGTACGGCGGCAAGACGATCATCATCGCCCGATTCGTACCAATCGTGCGCACCTTCGCGCCGTTTGTGGCAGGAATCGGGGCGATGAATTACTCGAAATTCATCCTCTACAACATCATCGGCGGCGTGGCCTGGGTCGCCTTGTTCGTCTTCGGCGGCTACTTGGCCGTCGAATACGGCGGCTACCTGCTCGGCGATCCGGATCTCGCCAAGAACCACTTCTCTATCATCGTGACGGCCATCATCATCATCTCGGTGATGCCGATGGTCGTCGAATATGTGCGTGCGATGCGCGAGAAGCGACGGCCGAAGAGATAGCCCTGACTGTCACCAAGCTGTAATAGCGTTGGGCGAGTAAACCGATGCTCTTGCGTCAGCGCGGACACTGGCGCGGTTGGATTCTTTCGTGCGCCATCGAATTCAGCAACGCATCGGCCCGACGAATCAAAGCATTCGCCGACTCTCCGCAATCATAACGTGCGTTTGCGGGATCCGCGGCGATCAAATGCCCTTGGCAATGCTTGCAAACCACCTTGCGGCCAAGATATTCCACTCGAATCTGAAGACCGCGCCCGCACGTCGGACACTCTTGGACAAAATAAGTAGGATTCGACATGGTGGAACCTCCTGCCACCGGACGGTTGCCCTTTTGGGGATTGCCTCGATACAATCCCGCCATTGAATCAAGTATGGATTATCGCAATCGTCCAGGTTTTGTCAATTACAACATCTATACGAATAACCAAAGATTGTGAAAACAGGTTTTATGCCATAAATACGCCTATTGCGTAGCATAAACACACCGTGGAAATCTGGGTTATCTGCATAGCGCGTTGTCGTCACGGAACACCACTTGCGCCACCCAAACTTGATCGACGACCAACGCCTCAAGCTACAGCCTATAATTGGTCAGCGTAAGTCTTTACCGTTTTCCCCACGGGGGGGTGCCTGGCATGCAATACATTCTACTACGTCCCATTTTCCTGGCGTGTGCGTTATCGGTCTCTGGATTGGTTTTTGCAGCTCCTCCGGCTGAAAAACCGGCACAATCCAAGCCGATTCCCTCGTTTGCCAAGATACAACAATCGGTAGAAGAATACTTCAAAGAAATCCCCAATTTTCGGAAGAACGACCTGATCACACGCGATATGGTCGAGCCGTTGCTCAAACAATTGCAAAAATTGGGACTTCCCTTGGCCGACGCAAGTCAGATTGTGGAAAAAGTCCCCTCGAAAGACGAATTTTTAGCAGTCCAACTGAGCACGAATCAAGGCCGGCAGTTCATGCGCAGCATTTCCAAGTATCCAGACGGCTATGATCGCGTGGATCGGCTCAGCCGAATGCCTCATGGAGAACAGACCGTCCGCGACTTGATTCGTGGGCCCGACGGCTACAAAATGATTGAATACATGACGACCGCGAAAGGCGGCCGTGCGTTGGGCGACCAGTTGTCGAACAGCCCCACGGGCAAAAATTTCAACGCGCCTACCGGACGCCTTTATACCGTGTCGCTCTTACTGGCGAGATTACAACAGAGCCACGCTGCCGCGATGAAAGCAGCGGAGAAAAAAAAGGGACCTTAGCGAATTCGCTTGACCGAGCTTACGACGATCGCCTGCACTGGAGTACGCTCGAATTCAGGCGTATCGTGAACCTGTGCGTTAGCGATACTGTCGATAACATCCAACCCTTCGATCACTTCACCGAAAACGCAATAACCATAACCATCGGGCGTGCGATCTTTATGATCCAAAGCTTGGTTATCCGCGACATTGACGAGAAATTGGCAGGTGGCGCTGTCGATTTCACCGGGTTGCCGAACCATCGAGATGGTTCCTCGGCGGTTTTTCAGTCCGTTGTCGGCTTCGTTGCGGACAGGCGTGCGACTCGGTTTTTCGGCCTTATTGGCGCCGAAGCCGCCGGCCAAAAAGCCTTGCCCTTTATAGATTTGATGGATAATCGTTTGATCATATTGGCCGGCATCAACGTAGGAAAGGAAATTACTGACGGTCAGCGGAGCCTTTTCGGCATCCAGGCGAACCGTAAGTTTGCCGAGCGATGTTTCCATCTGAACGACCGGATGCTGAGGATCGGAGTCCGCCTTCGAGGCAGCCGGCGCTCGCGACGCCCCTTCCGCGGCGGGTGCGCTGCTCGTGTTGATCGAGGCCGTGGGCGCTGCTTTGTCGTCTCCGCTGCTGCCACAACCTATGAGTACTGTTAGAGTTGCGCAAAGGAGGAATAAAACCATGAAATTTCTGCGATTAGACACGATCATGTCTCCATGCAGGGAAAGCATTTTTGAAGAATAAGTCCCACTATCATCCCCAGAATGGCATTTTGGTGCAACGTCGATTATACTGAAATTTTCATTCCCACCATATAGTGGTACTGATTACGAGTGACTTAATAGCTGTTTTTTTCGTTGGCTTGTGGTAGAATAATACGCACTAGCTCTAAAGGCGACATGCAACCATGCAGACTCGGTGGTTCAACACAGCGGTGATCATGCTTTGGTTTGCCACCATGAGTTGGCTGGTGAAGGAGAAAGTATTGCCGCCGCTTCTGATCGGCGAGCCGCCCAGCTACAGCCGCATCGTCGAGGCCCAATGGCACGCACCTCCGGTCGGTTGGCGGGTTTCGTTCAACAATCGTTCGCTTGGCTGGGCCATCACCGACACCAAACTGCAATCCACCGGCCTGACCGAAATCCACGGCCGCGTGCATTTCGACAGTCTCCCCTTGGACGATATGATGCCCGGCTGGTTGCGGGCTCTCTCGCGATTGATCGATCAACCGATCAGCAATTTGAAAATGGACGCCAAGAGCCTGCTGATTATCGACCCTCTTGGTCGATTAGTCCGGTTCGATTCCGGCGTCCGGTTGGATCCTTTCAAGGAAATGATCTGCGTTCGCGGCACCGTCGAAGGCCGGCAATTGCAATTGCTGGTCCGCACGGGCGGAATTTCGTTTGCTAACGAAGCTTTTCTTCCTTCCGACGCATTATTATCCGATGCATTATCTCCGCAAAGTCAACTGCCGGGCCTGCGGCTCGGTCAACAATGGACTGTTCCTGTTTATAGCCCTCTTTGGCCCGCCAAGAAACCGATGGAAATTGTATACGCCACGGTCGAAGGCATCGAGCCGATCTGCTGGGGCGATGTCATGGAGGATACATGGCTTGTAGTCTATCGCAACGATCCGGGCAGCCAAACCAGGTCTTCCCAAACTCCCCGCGGCAAACTCTGGGTGCGCCGCGACGGCGCCGTGCTGAAACAGCAAGTTCTCCTATTCGATT
>CAZNMP010000224.1:0-5806 GCA_964573875.1 uncultured Planctomycetaceae bacterium
GATCTACGCCTACTTCAATATCGAGGAGCCGACGCTTCTGGAGATCAAGGAGATGAAGCGCAAGGGATTGTTGAAAGAACGGTTGGGTCATGCTTTGGTCTCGATGGGATTGGTCGATGACGTTAAGCATCAATTTCCGCTGAAAGGCGTGCTTGATTTCGCCAACAACACGGTGGATCCGCAAACAGGAACTATTTTGGTGCGCGGCACGTTCCGCAATCCTTATGAAAGCAAAGAAAAGCCGCCTATGCTGATGCCGGGCTTGTTTGTGCGCGTTCGTTTGGAGATCGGCCCCCCGCATAAAGTCTTTCTCGTGACGGAGAAGGCAATCGGCACGGATCAGGGACAGAAATTCGTTTACGTCGTCGACAAGGAAGGCACGGTGGACTATCGCCGCGTTCGATTGGGCCAGAAGTTCGATGGTCTTCAAGCGATCGAGGAAGGTTTGCAGTCGGGCGATTGCGTGGTGATCAACAATTTGCAGCGGATTCGCCCGAAGATGAAAGTGAAAGTTGAGATGAAGAAGTAGGGGAGAGGGGAGAGGGGAAGATTTGGGATTTGGGGATTTGGGATTTGGAGATTTGGGATTGGGGATTTGTTTTACTCGTCGCAGACTGGTGCGGTAATGACGAATGACGAATGACGAATGTCAAATGACGAAGGACAAATGTTCAAGGCTCAAGATTCAATGTTCAATGATCTCTGAACACTAGCCACTAGCCACTAACCACTAACCACTAGCCACTAGTTTCCAAGTTGTCGTGATTTCGCGATTTTTCATAGATCGACCGATTTTTGCTACCGTCCTGTCGCTGGTGATTTTGCTGGCGGGCAGTGTGACGTTGCGCTCGTTGCCGTTGGCGCAGTATCCGAACATTACGCCGCCGACGGTTCAAGTGATCTGCTCGTATCCCGGGGCGAATGCGCAGACGATGGCCGACACGGTGGCGGCGCCGATCGAGCAGCAAGTGAACGGCGTCGAGAATATGCTTTATATGTCGTCGCAATGCACGAACGACGGTGCGTATACGTTGACGGTTACATTTGATTTGGGGACGGATTTGAAGTTGGCGTTGGTTCAGGTGCAAAACCGCGTGCAGTTGGCCATGCCGCAGATGCCGAGCCAAGTGCAGCAACAAGGCGTCAACATTAAGAAGAAGACGCCGAACATTTTGCTGGCGATCAATCTTTATTCGCCAAATGGCAGGTACGATGATCTGTATCTGTCGAATTACTTGATGATCAATATTCGCGACGAGATTTTGCGTCTGCCGGGCGTTAGCGACGTGAACATTCTCGGTGAACGCGACTACAGCATCCGCGCATGGCTGGATCCTGAAAAGCTGGCGGCACGGAGCATGACGGCCAACGATGTCGTGACGGCGATTAACGAACAAAATAATCAAGTCGTGTCGGGTCAAATCGGCCAACCGCCGATCGGCGGCGGAATCCAATTCCAACCGACGATTAACGCCTTGGGGCGGTTGGTAGAGCCTTCGCAATATGGGGAGATCGTTGTGAAGGCAGGCACGACGACGGCCAACACGCCGGTTACGCCGTTGGTGCGATTGCGCGATGTTGCCGAGTTGAGCCTCGGCGCGCAGCAGTATGACCAATCGTGCTTGATGGACGGTTTGCCTTCGGTTGGTTTGGCGGTTTATCAAATGCCGACGGCGAACGCCTTGGATACGGCGGAAGGCATTCGGCAGAAGATGGAGGAGTTGAAGAAGCGGTTTCCCGACGATTTAGACTACAAGATCAATTATGATACGACGCCGTTTATTCGCGAATCGATTGTCGAAGTACTAAAAACGCTGCGCGACGCCGTCATTTTAGTGGCGATTGTCGTGCTGGTGTTCCTGCAAAACTGGCGTGCGGCGATCATTCCGCTGGCGGCCTTGCCCGTGGCCATCGTGGGCACGTTTGCCGTGATGGCGATGCTGGGCTTCAGTTTGAATAATCTTTCACTTTTTGGGCTGGTGCTGGCCATCGGTATCGTGGTGGACGACGCCATCGTGGTGGTCGAAAACGTCGAGCGTTGGCTGGCCGAGGGGCTTTCGCCGCGCGAGGCGGCCATCAAGGCGATGGGCGAGGTCACGGGGCCGGTGATCGCCGTGGCGTTGGTTTTGTGCGCGGTGTTCGTGCCGTGCGCGTTTATTACGGGCATTACGGGCCAGTTTTTCCGGCAATTTGCGTTGACCATCGCGGTCTCGACCGTGATCTCCGCTTTCAACTCCTTGACACTGAGTCCGGCACTGTCGGCGGTGTTGTTGAAGCCGCATGGGGCGCGGCGCGATTGGTTTTCGGTAGTGATCGATTTTCTCTTCGGATGGTTTTTCCGGCTGTTTAATTGGGGATTCGACCGCTCGACGCATCTCTATACGCGAACGGTGGGCTTGATGTTGCGTGGTTGCGTATTTGCGTTGCTGCTATATGGCGGATTGCTCTTTTTGACAGGCTGGAGTTTTACGAAAGTGCCGTTCGGTTTCATTCCTGAGCAGGACAAAGGGTATTTGCTGGTGAATGTGCAATTGCCCGAGGGATCGGCGGTCGAACGCACAAAGACAATTATTTCGGAGCTGGACAAGTTGGCACGCTCGATGGACGGCGTGGGACATACGCTTGGCGTTTCGGGCATGTCGATTTTACTTCAGGCGAATGCACCGAATTTCGGTTCGATGTTCGTGATTTTGGATCCGTTTGAGGATCGAAAAGGGTTTATGTTGCACGACAAGGTGATCGCGGCCAAATTGCGGAAACTTTGTTTCGAGAAGTTTCCCGAGGCGGTGGTCAGCGTGTTCGGCGCGCCGCCGGTGGACGGGCTGGGCACGGCGGGCGGATTCAAGATCATGGTCGAGGATCGGACGAGCGCAGGGCTTGAGGCCTTGCAAGAATCAACCGATGCGCTAATCGCCGATGCGAGCAAGCAAAAGGGTTTGATCGGCCTGTTCACGTTGTTCCGGTCGAATTCACCGCAGGTTTACGCCGACATTGACCGGACGAAGGTGAAGTCGTTGGGTATCAACATCAGCGACGTTTTCAACACGCTTCAAGTTTATATGGGTTCGTTGTACATCAATAATTTCAATGAGTTCGGCCGTTCCTGGCAGGTGAAGGCACAGGCCGACGGGCCGTTCCGACGGACGGCCGCACAGGTAGGGCAAATGAAGGTGCGCAATCGCGCCGGCGATATGGCGCCGTTGAATGCGGTTGCTCGATTCCGTGATATCAGCGGGCCGGTCATGGTGACTCGTTACAATATGTATCCCGCGGCGCCGGTCAACGGCAATATGCTTCCCGGCGTAAGCACGGGGGAAGCGATCAAGATGGTAGAGCAGTCGGTTCGCAGAACGTTGCCGGAAAATATGAAAGCCGAATGGACGGAGCTGACATTGATGCAGATCGAATCGGCCAAAATCGATTCGGTGAAGGGCTTGCTGCAAAATCCAATGACGGTGTTCACGCTGGCCGTGATCTTGGTATTTTTGGTGCTGGCAGCTCAGTATGAGAGTTGGACGCTGCCGGTGGCGGTGATTTTGGTGGTGCCGATGTGTTTGCTGTGTTCGGTGGCGGGCGTTGCGATCATGCACATGGACATCAATATATTCACCCAGATCGGCTTCGTTGTTTTAGTGGGGTTGGCCAGCAAAAACGCGATTTTGATCGTGGAATTCGCCCGGCAGCAGCGCGACGCGGGGATGGGGCCGCGCGAGGCCGCCTTGGAAGCGTGCCGGCTGCGGTTGCGGCCGATCATGATGACATCGCTGGCGTTTATCTTGGGCGTTGTGCCGTTAGTGTTTGCGTCGGGCGCGGGGGCGGAGATGCGACGCACGTTGGGCACGGCCGTATTCAGCGGCATGTTGGGCGTGACGCTGTTCGGCATATTTTTAACCCCGGTATTCTTCTTCGTGATTGATTGGATCAGCACGAGGAAGGAGAAGGCAGAGAAAAATGAGACATCGTCGCAATAAATCGGAAGCACATTCCGGGAGTTGTTAACTCCCGGCTATTTTTTAATACTAATCACTGACCATTGAATACTAACCACTGACCACTAACCACTAGTTATCACCGTGTTATCGCATTTTTTCATCCGCCGCCCGATCTTCGCCTCGGTGATGTCGATCATCATCACGCTGGCGGGAGCGTTGGCGGTGTTCATGTTGCCGATTGCTCAATATCCTGACATTACGCCGCCGACGGTGCAGGTGACGGCAATTTATCCGGGGGCCAACGCCCAGCTTGTGTTGGACACGGTTGCCGCACCGATCGAGCAACAGGTGAACGGCGTGGAGAACATGCTTTACATGTCGTCGCAATGCACGAACGACGGCGCGTATACGCTGACGATTACATTTGCGTTGGGCACGGACTTGAACATTGCACAGGTGTTGGTGCAGAACCGCGTTCAACTGGCGATGCCGGTGATTCCGGATATTGTGCAGTTGCAGGGCGTGGCGGTGAAAAAGAAATCGCCCAGCATCATGATGATTGTCAATCTGACATCCAAGAAGGATGAGAATGGGAAGTATCTACATGACGATCTGTATTTGTCGAACTTTGCGACGATTCAGGTACGCGATGAATTGTTGCGTTTGCCGGGCGTCGGCGACGTAACTTATTTGGGCGAGCGCGACTATAGTATGCGTGCGTGGCTTGATCCAGAAAAGCTGGCCACGCGGAACATGACGGCCGACGACGTTGTAAACGCCTTGCAGGAGCAAAACATCCAGGTCGCGGCGGGGCAAGTTGGGCAACCGCCGATACCTCCCGGCCAAAATTTCCAGTTTACGATGAGTACGCTGGGGCGGTTGATGGATCCTTCGCAGTTCGGCAAAATAGTTTTGAAAACAAGTCCGAATGGTGCGAACGCCCAGGACTCGACGGTGGTGTATCTACGCGATGTTGCAAGGTTGGAACTCGGGGCCCAGCTATATGATCAGTCTTGCACGCTTGACTCAGAACCGTCGGTGGCCCTGTCGATCTATCAGTTGCCTGGCTCGAACGCCCTGCAGACGGCGAAATCGGTCTATGCGAAAATGGAAGAACTGAACGCCAAGGTGCCGGCGTTTCGCGAGGGCGTTGATTATAAGATCGTATACGATACAACGCCGTTTATTTACGAATCGGTCACGGAAGTTTTGAAGACGCTGCGCGACGCGGTGCTTTTGGTGGCCATCGTGGTGCTGGTGTTTTTGCAGAATTGGCGTGCGGCGGTGATTCCGTTGGTGGCGGTGCCCGTGGCCATCATCGGGACGTTTTCGATCATGGCCTGCATGGGATTCAGCTTGAACAACTTGTCGCTGTTTGGGCTGGTATTGGCGATCGGTATTGTGGTGGACGACGCTATTGTTGTGGTGGAAAACGTGGAGCGGTGGCTTGCCCAGGGGCTATCGCCGCGCGATGCCGCGTTTAAGGCGATGGACGAGGTGACCGGGCCGGTGGTTGCCGTGGCGTTGGTTTTGTGCGCGGTGTTCGTGCCGTGTGCGTTTATCAGCGGCATTACAGGGCAATTCTTTCGACAATTCGCGTTGACGATTTCGGTTTCGACCGTTATCTCGGCGTTTAATTCGCTGACATTGAGCCCGGCGTTGGCGGCCGTATTGTTGAAGCCGCATGGGGCGCGTCGCGACTGGTTTACGGCGGTGATGGATTTCGTGCTGGGGTGGTTCTTCCGCCTGTTCAACTGGGGATTCAACCGTTCGACAGGGCTATATGCCAAAGCGGTGGGGATGCTGTTGCGGACAAGCGCGATCGTGCTGTTGGTCTATGGCGGACTTTTGTATCTGACGTATTGGGGCATGTC
>CAZNMP010000225.1:0-5799 GCA_964573875.1 uncultured Planctomycetaceae bacterium
GGTGTTGGATGAACAAAGTTGAACCAGGGGAAACCCATTGGCGTTCAATGTTTCGACGATTCCCGATCCATCCATGGGATTGATGCCGGCAACGACAACCGGCCGACCGTTGGGACCGTTTATCTGGACTTCCTGGGCAATGAGTTGATTGCAGCGAATGCGTCCAGCTTTGACTTCGGCCGCCTGCATACGCGTCCCGGGAGTGCCAATCGCCGAGGGCTTGATGACTTTATCGCGCATAGCTATGCCAAGGGCAAGGAATAGCAGGGGGTAAACAATCCAACGTTCCCGAGTTGACATGGCTATGCTCTCCTCTGGGGGGTATTTATGTTCAGGTAAATAATGTCGGGTAGTGCAAACCGAAAACTCCTGCTTGCCGACTTTTCGTGAGCCGGCCTTCCGACAGTAGTTATCTGACTCGCAATAAATCGCCCAAAGCACCGATTCTCGCGGTCTTGCAATCTGCGTCAAGGCCGAAAAACGAAGGAAAACTGCAAAACCAGGATTGCATTTGAATACCCCCCGTCGTTACAATCCCGGCCTTTGCAGAGGATGCAGGGTGATTGCGTCCCTGCCGGCCAATGGAGCCGAGGCTCGGGCGCCGACCTGAAGGGTTCGTCTCCGGAAGGCCGAGAAATGGGTAAAGACATTGAATAACAGATCATGATCAACCTAGACCTCAATCACTCAGCCGGCAAATGATTCGCATGATTTCACGCCTTTTCCTTTTTTTGCGATCCTCAGCGTTTTTTAACGGTGCATGGATCTTGCGCGCAAAAAAACAGTGGATCATTGGCATTTTATTGGCTGCAACGATTTGGGGATTTGTCGATGTACGACGTCGCGGCTTTCCCAATCTAGACCATAAATCCGATCTAACGGTTTACACCGAAGCGGGAGCGGCATTTTTCGACGGCCGGCCTCCTTATCATGTATGCAATCCGCGCGGGTGGACTTATGTGTATCCGCCGATTTTCGCCATGATGTTGGCTCCGCTGCATATTTTACCCATGCAAGAGCAAGCGTTGGCGTGGTTTTTCCTATGCCTGGCGATGTGTTGGGGCATCTATTACGAATGCGCGCGTATCGTCGCCCTTGTGTATAAACCGGAAGAGGATCGAGCGGCTGGACAACCGGGATGGTTTCCCTGGCTGGGCACGGCCGCCGTGATAGCCGCGATTTTGCCGATCCTGAACTGTTTGCAGCGCGGGCAAGTAACCATCATCGTGCTATATCTGTTGGTTCTTGGGGCAAGGCTTGTTCTTAGCGGCCGAACCTTGTGGAGCCCAATGCTCGGCGGTGTCGTGTTGGCCTTGGCGATCACAATCAAAATCGTTCCTATTTTGCCGGCTGCTTTTTTGTTGTTCGTTCAACTGGTTTGCTTTTGGTGGGCATGGCGACAAAAGCAGCCTGCCTATACGCAAATCGGCAAGCGATGGGCGGCCGGTATGCTTGGCACGTGCGTTGGGCTTCCGCTCTTTTTCTTATTCGTGCCCGCCGCGCTGGTTGGTTGGGATGCTAATCTCCGGCATTTGAACACCTGGTCACAACTTGTTTTATGTAATGCCAACCAAAGCACGGCGACCCCAGGTTTTGAAAAAGACACGCATTCGGTGCGCAATCAGTGTTTAGGAAATGCCTTGTATCGCTTGGGCAATTTTGGGGAATATATGCTGGCCGGCGGACCGGAAGATCCGTTGATCGATGACGACAATCCGCCGCCGCGATTGATGGATGCCGAGAGCGTCAACACAAGCCTGTTGTTCGTGCGAGTAGCGTTGCTCTTGGCCCTGATGCTTGTTGGAATTCAGTTGGGCATCAAAGGCGATCCGACCCTGGCCCTGGCCGCGGCTTTTGGTTTGGCCTGCATGGCGCTTTTGGTGGTATCGCCCGTCGCAAGGAACCACTATTTTTCGCTGGTGGCGCCGGGCGTCTTATTTGTTCCCCTATGGCTGGCTCGCATGGGCGATTCTCGCCGGGCACACCTTCTGGCAATCGCGCCGTGCATTCTGATCTTGATGCAATATGGATTCATGCCCTATGTCGGCCGCGTCGGCATGTTGGGGCTGGGGATGGCCGGATGGCTCATGGCCGCGATGATCTGGATGGTGCGAGCCGGCCGCAAAGAGCAGGAAATCGCCAATTTGACGATTACCCCCCCGCAGCCGATCTCCAAAGCCGCGTAGTATACTTCCCTTGGGCGGCGAGATCGGGCATAATCGCGGTATGAAAAAAACTCCGCTTCTTCTAGCAATGGCGGCTCTCTTGTTTGTGGGGGGAACGTATTGCATCATGCCGGCTTCGGCGGCCGAGGAAAAGAAGCAGGAGAGCGTTCCGCCGGCTGCGGTGAAACTGCCGGTTGAAAAAAACACGGCGACCAAACCGCCTTCTAAAGAGCCGGAAAAACCATCGGAAAAGAAACCCGCGAAAAAACCGGTTGAAGAGTTGTTCGATAGTTTCCATCTTCCGCTGATCATTCGTCTGGTTCCGCCCGAGGTTCCGTCGGAAATCCAGAAACCATCGCCTCCGATCAAGGAGAATTCGGAGCCGCCGAAAAAATCGATATGGAAGTACTTTTTTGGACGCAACTACTGGCTGTCAGCGAATGGATTATTCGTCTGACGATGTTGCCGGTGATTGTTTTGCGCAAAGAAAAGCCGGCTACCTGCCTGGCTTGGCTCGGCATTGTTTTCTTCGAGCCCTGGATCGGTTTAGGGCTGTATCTGCTGATCGGCGAAAACCGTTTGGGCCGGCGGCGATTGGCGTTGCGCAGAAGTCGTCGCCAATTGCTGCAATCGGCCGATTATGGGCGGATCGATCCCCATCATGTGATCGATCCTGATGATACCGATGAGTACAACGTGCTTGTGCATCTGGCCGAGCATGTGGGCGGGTTGCCGGTCGTCGCCGGCAATGCAATGTCTCTGATGACCGATACCGACGAGACCATTGATCGGTTGATTGCCGATATCGATGCCGCTGAGCAACACGTCCATTTGCTGTTCTACATCTTCCAAGACGATAGCGTGGGGCGTCGCGTTGTCGAGGCATTGGGGCGGGCCGTGGGACGAGGCGTGGCTTGCCGGGTGTTGGCCGATGCCGTGGGCTCGCGCCAACTTTTTCGCCGTTTGGCCCCCGCGATGCGACAGCAAGGGATTCGGATCTATCCGGTATTGCCGGCCAATCTTTGGCGAATTCCTTTCAAACGGTTGGATCTTCGGAACCATCGCAAATTGGCCGTGATCGACGGCTTGATCGCCTATACCGGTTCGCAAAATATCGTGGAGGCCCATTATGGCCACCGCCGCGCAGGCGCCTGGCACGATATCATGGCCAGGATTACCGGGCCCGTGGTTTGGCAGCTTCAGGGAATTTTTCTGGAAGATTGGTTCTACGAGTCGGGCGAACTGCTGGAAGATCCGGCCCTGTTTCCGCCTTGTCCCACGGTAGGTGCAATTGCCGTTCAGGTGATTCCCACGGGGCCCGACCAGCCGACGGAACTGTTCCAGGATTTGATCGTCAAGGCAATTTTCATGGCGCGGCGGCGCATCATCATCACCTCGCCCTATTTCATCCCCAACGAAGCCATGCTCTTGGCATTGCGATTGGCGGCCCTGCGGGGAGTGCAAGTCGATCTGGCTATTCCGCGACACTGCGACCATCGCGTGGTCGAAGCGGCCGGCAGTTTTTATTGTGATTATCTGATGCGCTATGGCGTGAATGTGTACCGATTCAAAGAAGGCATGCTCCACGCCAAGACCCTGACGATCGATGATGAACTGGCCATGTTCGGATCGGCCAATTATGACATCCGTTCGTTTGACTTGAACTTTGAATTAAATGTCTTTGTCCATGCCGTTGAGGCCGTCCAAGAAATGCGCCGCTTACAACAAGGCTATCTCGATCAGTCGGAAAAGGCCATTTTAGATCAATGGCCGAGCCAGACGTTGTCCAGCCGGCTCAAAATGAATCTGGCCAAGCTATTCAGCCCCTTGCTGTAAAGAAACAGCAATTCTTTGGGCAAATGCTTTGCTGTATTGCGCATCCTGCCTGTTTTGTATTCATTTTTTTGAGACTTAGCGATATGTTTGTTGAAAACGACAAAATGGGTTGAGTTTGCCGTTTTTTGTTGGAGATTTCTACCGTTTTGGCTCGATCTGAATACCGCGCAGGTTGAGTCTTTTCATTTACTTGAACTGGTATTCCGCATGAGTCCTAAGCATA
Source organism: uncultured Planctomycetaceae bacterium (assembly GCA_964573875.1). Taxonomy (GTDB): domain Bacteria; phylum Planctomycetota; class Planctomycetia; order Pirellulales; family Thermoguttaceae; genus CAYWGR01. The sequence continues at coordinate 4,225 of CAZNMP010000225.1, forward strand.
TCGTTGACAATCTCCTTGGGGTTCTGTTTCCTTGGTACGATGCCTATTTGGTGACGCAAGTCGCCGGTGAGGTTGCCCGTGAGTGTCGGGCAGATCTGTGGAACCGAGTGCAACTGCGGCTTGCGAACATGAGTATCGCGCAGATTCGGGGGTATGTGCGTGCCTATGCGGCGGGGTGTGTTGGGCTCGAAGTGCGACAGGCTGCGGCACGACGAAATTTGAGGCAGGGGCTTTTCGCTCGTGTTGAAAAAGCGGCCATTGACCAGCTTGTCGGCATGATCGCTCGAGATGTTTTGAGCGGTGAGCTTTCGTACAGCCAGAAGAGCTTGGCGGCGTAAGACTAATTACATTGATTACCGTAAAGCTAATTACATAGATTACATAGTTTTTTTCTTCTCGCCAGCTTATCTCCATTCTTGCCCGCCATCTGCGGCAACGATAGAATCAGGGCTTTTCCGGCCTGTGCTATCCGATATGTCGGAATATGGCGTCTTCCTCGGTTGCTAGTGCGCAGCCGGCAGCGTTCTTTCTTGTTTGGATTGAACCTCGTTAAGAAGTCAGCACGTCTTTTACTTTTGATTAGATGATTAGATTCTTCCATGTTTGAATTCACACCTAAGCACGATTATTTAGTCGGCATTGATTCCGATGGCTGTGCATTTGACTCGATGGAGTTGAAGCACAAGGAATGTTTCATTCCGAACACGATTAACTACTGGGGTTTGCAGGGCGTCAGTAAATATGCGCGTGAGGCGGCGGAATTCGTCAACCTTTATTCGAAGAGCCGCGGCTGCAATCGGTTCCCTGCGCTGGTCGAAGCGCTCGAGTGGACCAATAAACGTCCCGAGGTGAAGGCCCGGGGCATCCAGGTCGAAATTCCGCAATCGTTGTTGGATTGGATGAAGCGAGAGAAGGCCCTGGGCAATCCAACATTGGAAAAGGAAGTCGAACGCACCGGCGACAAGCATCTGAAGCACACGTTGGAATGGTCGAAGGCGGTCAATAAATCGATCGAGCAGATGGTGCGCGGCGTACCGCCGTTTCCTTATGTGCGCAAGAGCCTCGAAAAGCTCAGCCGGCAGGCCGATGTGCTCGTTGTGTCGGCTACGCCCAACGAAGCTTTGCAGCGCGAATGGGCCGAACATGATTTGACCCAGTTTACATTGGCCATCTGCGGCCAGGAGCTTGGTACGAAGAAGGAGCTATTGAAGGCTTCCGAAAAATATCCGCCCGAGCACACCTTGATGATCGGCGATGCGCCGGGCGATCACCAGGCGGCCGTGGCCAACCATGCCCTGTTCTTCCCGATCAATCCCGGCGCGGAAGAAGACAGTTGGCAGCGATTCTTCGATGAAGGCATCGATCGATTCCTCGCCGGATCATTCGCCGGTGAGTATCAAGCTGCACTTTTAGCCGAATTCGAGCGTTATTTGCCCAGTTGTCCACCGTGGCCGGTGGAGGAGTAGATCAGTTAGCGACTACATGCTCACCCGCTATGCCTGCTATCTGATGGATTCAATTACACATCACAAATCCCTTAATCCCCAATCCTAAATTATGAATTGCGACATCGGA
>CAZNMP010000226.1:0-1570 GCA_964573875.1 uncultured Planctomycetaceae bacterium
CGCAAATCAAAACTTTGCCGAACTACGCCGTCAGCCAAATGCGGCTCGTAATAGAAATGCGGCTGCCACGAAGGCTGCACCGCTTTGGTGTCCGTAACCTTGATGCTTTGCTTTCCGCCGGCCGCCTGCTCACTCGTCACATGAACCGAAGCGCCCGACACTTCGCCGCTTACAACGGCGTTTTGCGGATGGGTGTTCAACGGCGTTTTTTCAAAGTCGTCGTCCACTTCCTTCGGCGTCGGAGGCGGCGGGGGCGGCGGCAGCACCGTTTTCGGATATTTCAAGTTCTTCGCCTCGGCCACCCACGCCGGATCGCCGTACAAACCGACTTTCGACGTGTCGATCTGCTGGAATCCGAGTTGCAGAGCCGGCGAAGACGCCTTCAACCTAAAATCGTACTGCTCGACGTTCTCAAACTGCGGATCGGCAATCCGCGAATGTACGTCGAGTCCCATTTTTTGCCACTGGGCAAAATCACGCCCCAAAAACCGCAAGGCGTCCGCGCCGCGAGTGTCCCAATAAAGGTTTTCATCCCAAACGCCCAGCGATTCCTTGGCGTCGATGCGTTGCTGAAGCGTCCCATTGGCATGGGGAACAATCAGTGTGCCTTGCGTCATGTAGACGATGTTCTTCTGGAACGTATTCACTCGTTTTTCCCAGAAGGGCCACAGTGCGTAATTGGCCGACAACGCGAAGATATTATTGCGAATCGTATGTTCATGGCCCCCGTTGTTGTACATCATCCCGCCGGATTTCGTGTTGTAGACCACGTTGTTCTCGACAAGATATCCGCTCGTCGTGGCGTCGAGATAAATTCCCCAGCCGAACGGCGGTTGCTCGTAGGGCCAAACATCGTGGAACACGTTGTTGCGGATCACGCTGCCCGTCGAAACGCCCAACGCATAGATCGCGCCGCCATCGCTCAACGTGCCCTTTAGCACGTGATGAACGTGGTTGTATTCGATCGTATTGTAATGGCATCGCGTGGGACTATCGCCCCAATCCCAACCGATCGACATGCCCGAGTAGAGCAAATCGTGGATTTCGTTGTGCGAGATCACATTACGGCTGCTTTGCCCCACAAAAACGCCTATGCCTGCCGCAAAGACATGCCCGCCGTCGTAAATATGGTTATTGTCAACCACATTATTGCTCGATTCGGTTTCATCATTCGGCGGCATCGCAGCCTCGCCGATCCGAACGCCGCCCGCGCCGAAATCGCAGATGCGGTTGCCGACGATACGGCATTCCTTGCAACCGCGGCGGAGCCAAACGGCATACTGGCCCACATGCGCTATTTCACAATTTTCGATCGCGCACTTCCGCGCTCCGTCAGCCGTTACATTGGCCGGCGTTTCGACGGCCGCTTGCGTGCTGCTGTTCCCCTCGGGCTTAAGCACCCAATCGCCATGTTGGAACGCCAAACCACGAAGCGTCACGTGTTGCACAAAACGCTTCTCGTCGGCATTTCCCGCAAACCGCACCAAATCCACAAGCCGTGGCGCAATAAACGTGGCCTGCTCCATCTGCTCGCCCGGCAAAGGCTTGTAGCTCAAAACGCCGGTCTCGC
>CAZNMP010000226.1:1670-5763 GCA_964573875.1 uncultured Planctomycetaceae bacterium
GCCTGCTCCATCTGCTCGCCCGGCAAAGGCTTGTAGCTCAAAACGCCGGTCTCGCGATTCAAATACCACTCGCCCGGCTGATCGAGCAACTCGATTGCGTTTTCGACATAATAACGCTGCATCTTCTCCCACAATCCGATGGGCCACCATTCCTTCTGCGGCGCAACAAACTGCACGGTATGCGTTGCAGGATCCACGCTCTTCACCGGATGAATCGACGTCTCCCAAGAGTGCATCAAAACAAGCTGAACATCGCCCAGCCGCTTCCAAGGCTGAAGGTCTTTGTCGTTAAATAAAAATTTATCGCGCGCAATCTCGTTGCCTTGCGCATCACGCGGCCCCGGCACGGTCGAAGCAATACGAAGATAACCCTCGTTCGGCGATCGGGCACGAATGCAACGTCGGCCATTGATGAAAAGCTGTTGGAAATACCACTGGCCCGCCGCGACTTCGGGTATTTGGACCGTCCACAGTCCGTCGGCCTCCTGCTTCCAACCACGAATCACGCGGCCGCCGCTCAATATCGGCTTCTGCCCCGGTTGCGCCGCATAGACGACCGGCGCCTCGGCCGTGCCCGAATCTTGCGGCTCTAAAACGAAAGGTGCAGCCATGTAGTACGTGCCGCCTTGGATCAACACCGTGATCGGCGCGGCCTCGCCGCCCGCAACTCGCATCTTCCGAATGGCATCCCTCGCGCCCAACGGCGTGGCCAACGGTCCATCGGTGCCCTGCGGATTAGCTGCCGGAAGACGGCCTGTCCAGCCGTCATTTCCATTGGGGGCCACAAAAAGAGTGACCGGCGCTGCGGCTTTCGCACTCGCGGAAAGAGCCAGTACAACGACAAGAAACATCAACCACATTTTTCGAGCGGTCATGTTGATTCTCCATGTGCCGGGGTGATCGTGCGGAAGCAGGCTGCCGCTGTAATCTCAGGCAAGTCTGCAATAAACCGGGAGGGAAAGTTGGCAGGCAGATGTAACCTAGGAAATTCTCGCAGGAATGAGAAGCATTTTAGCAGTTCACCGCATGTAACACAATCAAAATGGCCATGAAAACTCATTCCTCCACCGAGAACGAGAAAGCACCCCTCCGTTGAGGAGGTCTCCGGCGGCTTGACCCCGAACCCGGCACAGGATAGAAAAGTGGAGAGACAGTGCCGTGCAGCCTGCCTTATCCGCGTTGGCTATCTTTCGATTGGTTCTTACATGGCTTTGATTACATTACGGGTGCTGGACGGCGCGGATCGAGGACGTATTTACGCAGATGCTCCCACTCCGTTGACCATCGGCCGCGAAGAAGGCAACCCCATCCAGCTCAACGATGAACGGGTCAGCCGCTTCCATATCAAAATCCAGGAAGACGACGATAAAATCGTCCTGACCGACCTCCAAAGCACCAATGGCACCAAGGTCAACGGCGAAACCGTTCAGATTTGCATCCTTCGCCCCGGCGATGTAATCGCGGTGGGGCGAACTATCCTCGTCTTCGGTTCCCGCGAGGAAATCGCCCGCCGCTTAGCCATGCTACGCGGCGTAGACCTCTCGGAAGGCGTTACCCTGGGCCTCGATGAATACGAAGAGGAACCCAGCGTCGCGTCGTTGGATTTCGAGCTGAATTTCAGCGAAGACACCGACGCGGAACTCCTCCTACATACGCTGCTGCCGCCGCCGTTGCCCGATTCGCTCAGCCCAGGCCAAACGGCCCAAGTGGCCGAAATGCTCCAATACATCAACCTCCGCATGCGCGGGCTGCTTCAATCGGTCAAGTCAAAACCGAAAAGCGATCATGTCACGCTCGATCAACGCCAGTGGCAAAACCTAATCGACCTCGAAGACCGACTGGCCGGCTACCTTCGCCATATCGGCGAACCAGGTGAGTAGCATCTTTTCCTGCCTTATGTAAAACAAAAACCGCCACCCCTCTAAAGTGGCGGTTCTGGTCGTGGCTACCTCGATGCGGTATCATCAAATGTCATGAGCGCAGCCGACACAAAAACCACCAATAATACTGCTGACCAACCCTCCGAAGTACTGATCGTCGATAACGATCGAGCACACGCCGAGACCGTCGCGGAAAGTTTGGAACGCATCGGATGCCATTGCCGCGTCGCCGCCTCGGGCAACGAAGGCGCTCGCCTGCTTGAAGAAACGCCCTTCGACGTTGTCATCACCGATCTGGTGATGAACGATATCGACGGCCTCGGCATCCTCGCCCGCTCCAAAGCCGACCAGCCCGACGCCGAAGTCATTCTCATGACCGGCCACGGCACCGTGCCCTCGGCCGTCGAAGCCATGCGGAGCGGCGCGTTCAACTATCTGTTGAAGCCTTTGGATATCGCCCAGCTTCGGGCAAGCGTCGTCAAGGCCGTCGAAAGCTCGCGTCTGAAACGCACCAACGTCGAACTAAAACGCCGCCTCGATGAAAAATTCGGCTTCGAGGGCGTCATCGGCGACAGCCCCCTGATGCGCGACGTAATCGAACGGCTCAAACGCATCGCTCCCACCAACGCCAGCGTGTTGATCCAAGGCGAAACAGGCACCGGCAAGGAACTCGTCGCCCAAGCAATCCACCAAAACAGCCCTCGCAAAAACAAACCGTTCGTGGCTCTGAACTGCGCCGCGCTCAGCGAGAACATTTTAGAGAGCGAATTGTTCGGCCATGTCAAAGGCGCATTCACCGACGCCTCGGCCGACCGCGTCGGCAAGTTCGAATACGCCAACGGCGGCACGCTGTTTCTCGACGAAGTGGGCGATATGCCCCTGCCCACGCAAATCAAGCTGCTGCGCGTGCTCGAAAACAGCGAAATTACCCGCGTCGGCTCGAATAACCCGATCAAAGTCAACGTCCGGATCCTTTCGGCCACCAACCGAAACCTGGAAGAAGCTATCGAAGCCGGCACGTTCCGCAGCGATCTCTACCACCGGCTCAAAGTCGTCACGATCCGACTGCCCACGCTCTGCGAACGAAGTCAGGATATCCCTATCCTGATCGACTACTTCATCAAGCAATTCTCATCGCAGCACGGGAAGCAAATCAAAGGCATGTCGCCCGCCGCGCGGCATAAACTGTTGGCCTTCAATTGGCCCGGCAACGTTCGCCAACTCCGCAACGTCGTCGAAAGCATGGTCGTCGTCGATTACGACGGCCTGTTGGACGTCGACGACTTGCCCGAGGAGTTGGCTGGCGTCACCGCCCCGGACGGCGAACCTTCGACCGCCTCCCTAACCGCCCTGGTCGGCAAGCCGCTCACGGAACTCGAACGCCTCTTTGTGGCCGAAACCCTTCGCCTCACCGCCGGAAACCGCGAGGAAGCCGCCAAAATGCTCGGCATCGGCGAGCGAACACTGTATCGGAAGATCAAAGAATACGGACTATAAAAACTTGCCCCTCTGACCCCTGATCCCTGACCCCTATGAATAAAATCGCTATTCTATCCGGAGACGGCATCGGCCCTGAAGTAATGGCCGAAGCTGTCAAAACGCTCGACGCCGTTCAAAAACGCTTCGGCCTTTCCTTAACCTACGAGTATGCCGATGTCGGCGGTGTGGCCATCGATCGCCACGGCTGCGCTTTGCCGCAGGAAACGTTGAAAATATGCGAATCGAGCGACGCGATTCTATTCGGCTCGGTCGGCGGTCCCAAATGGGAATCGTTGCCGCCGGCGCAACAGCCTGAACGTGGGTCGCTGTTGATTCTTCGAGGTCATTTTGACCTATTCTGCAATCTCCGCCCCGCCAAGCTCGACCCAAGGCTTTCGGCCCAGTGCCCGCTGAAGCCCGAAATCGCCGGCCGCGGCTTCGACATCCGTTGCATCCGCGAATTGACCGGCGACGCCTACTTCGGCCCCAAAGGCCGCGAGGGCTCAGGCGCCACGGAAAAGGCGTTTGATACAATGGTCTACACCCGCGGCGAGATCGAGCGGATCGCGCATATCGCATTCCAACTGGCCGCCGCGCGGAAAAAACACGTCACTTCGGTCGATAAGGCAAACATCCTCACGTCGATGGTCTTCTGGCGTGAGATCGTCTTGGAAGTGGCAAAGCAGTATCCCGACATCGCACTGGATCACCTGTATATCGACAACGCCACGATG
>CAZNMP010000227.1:0-5727 GCA_964573875.1 uncultured Planctomycetaceae bacterium
TTGGCCAATGATAGCTGGGCGTTTCGCACGCCGGCCATCTCGCGGCGGTATCCGATCGGAATGTTCGACTGGAAGCCCATCAACCATTCCTGATATTGGCCGCTCGTCATAGTGCGATAGGCGTTCGTATTCGTTTTTGACGTATCGGAATCCCAGACCCCTTGGCCGTCCAGCCGGTTGCCGAAGCCGAGCCAACGATATTGGGCCACGAAATCCAACTTGGGCAACAGGAAGTTCTTGGATGCAATCAGCTCCAGTTCCTTCTTCTTGACGATCCATTTTTGTTGACGCAATTCGACGTTGCGAGCCAAGCCTTCGTTCAGCACTTCATACCAATCGAAGGCCACCTTGGCCGTGGTCGGTTCGTCCTTGGGGCGAATCAGCCGACCGTCGGTGGCAGCCAGTCCAAGCATAAAACGCAGCTTGGATTCGGCGGCGTACAATGCGTTGAGCGATTGCTCGGCCGTGCTGCGGAACAAATAGTATTGCTCGCGGGCTTGGGCTTCTTTTTCGGCCTCGCCACCCTTGCCGCCGATGCGATACAAGGTGTAAATCTTGCGCCATGTCGACAGCGCGCTGTCGCGGCCGGCGATCACGGCGTCGAGGCTGCGATATTGGTAATACAGTTCCCAATAGGCCACTTCCACGTCGCTGACCAGGTTGCGAACGCTGTCTTCGAAGCTGGCCAGGGCAATATCCGTATTGATGCGTGCGATCACGACGCCGTTGTAGGCGCCGACCGTCGCGCCGGGGCCGGCGATGCGGTTGAATTGCACGCCGTTTCCTTGCAACAACGGCTGCCGCAATTCGGCCGTCAAGTTGACATTCCAGTCGGCCATGTATTGCTTGGTGTTTGATGCGGCCGGGTAGTTATACTTGTTATAAGCCACGTTGTGCGCCAACGAAAACTGTCCGCCGGTGGCCGCCACTTTCGAAATCTTCGATTGGAAGACCGATTGATCCACATCGTTGACGTCGGGATAGATGAGCGCGGAATAATAGGGGCTGACGTTCGACGGCGTGTCGAGCTTCTGCCACGTTAAGCTGTTGCTCCACTGAGCATCGAATGCTGAGAGAGCTGCTTCCGGGCCGGTGCGAGGGTTGCTTTCGGCCAAGGCGGGATCGTAGATGGTCGGAGCCACCTCGGGGTTACGCAATAAAAATTCGGGCGAGCCTTGAATCTGGCCGCCGATGTTGCGCATGACCTTGTTATTGGTCAAAGCCAGCTTCATTGCTTCTTCCAAGGTGAGATCCCAAATATCCTTGGGATCGCTGCTATTGACCAACGAAAACGGCCGCTTCGCCCCCGCGACGTCGCCAAGCCGGTCGGCCTCGACGTCGGGGTATTCGATTTCGGTGGCCTTCCCCTTGTAGTAGGCCAGATCGTCATCCACCTTTTTCAAATAGAATGGCTGCTGCGGCCTGCATCCGGAGAAAGCCGTGAAAGCAATAAGGATTGCTACGCCAAAGTAGGGGATTGGGCGACTCATAAACCTGCGTTCCTATTCGGTTTGTCCACCGTCAGTTCAGGCAATCCGTGCCTGTCCAGGCCGTGAAATCGGTTTTCCGAACTCATACCTAACCTAATGCATACCCCCCGGGCCGGTACTCCGCTGGTGCCTGCACATTTCGCGCGTGACCCCAGACAGAGTAATCGGCAAAGTTGTTATCGGCAGCCTAACCGGTAGACTTTCGCCGATCTATTCGACCGGCAAGATTATTGCAGGCTGCCCAGGCAGCATATATTACGCAGATTTGCATTTGTGCAAGAAAATGTTCTATCCAGTGGATCGTTCTGCGATGTTGAGCGCACTTTGCATGCAATTTACGAGCAGCACTGCCTGGAGACCGGTAGGAATTCCTGCTTTTTAAGCTGGCCTTGCTCGTCGTGGATGGAACATTTCTTTGGCAGGAACGCGATTGGATACTTGGGTCTCTGCTTTTTCTCTATGAAATCATGCTGCGGCTTGGCTGACTTCCTAGGGCATGTTATCCTTGGGAATGTTTGTTAGGAGAGCCGGAGCGGCGAACTGAAGTAGGTTCCCCGGCTGGATTTTCCGAGGTTGAGCCTGATTTGGAGTCCAAATCGACGTTCAGCCGCACAAACGGGCCCGTAGCTCAGTGGTCAGAGCAGGGGACTCATAATCCCTTGGTCGTAGGTTCGACCCCTACCGGGCCTACTTACTTAAGTACAAGCCTGACAATCACTTATGGTTGCCGGGCTTTCTTTGTTTTGGGCCTCTTTCTGGTCAACAGTACCCAAAACAGTACCTACTTGGCCTGAAGATTCGAGATAGCCGTAAACTCTTTACAGTCTGATGATTACGGCAGTCATGAAGAAATCAATAACAAGTAGAACTGTTCGAATAATCCTGGCAGTTCACTTTGTCACAGATATCTAGCGAGGATGCGCCGACTGGAATTATCTATCTGTTGCATATCGGGGATTAGATAATGAATGCCGCATGTATCAACAAGCATAACTCGATAGAGACCAAGACGCCTTATGTCATTGTCGCTATCTTCCATCAAAAATGTCGTTGAACCGCGGTCGGTCATTACTCGCCACCGCAAAATGTCGGCTTCGGCATCAACCGCTTCAATGGATGTGACTATGGGGATAAACTCTTGCCGAGCCAACTCATTCCGAATCATTTCCGACATTTGTGGCGGCAGTAGGTGTAGGTCATCGATGCGCAATACCTCATGACCTTCAGCATTGCAGATGGAAATGTATTCTTCCGGAGCTGAAATCGGAAATGGTCGTATGACCTCGATACCATGCAGGCAAGTGCCGTCGGCCAACATCAACATAAGTTGGCCATGAATATCACGTTCAATTGCGAAACCGTGGTATTTGTCGGATTTTACATTCATGGCGTTAGTCAGTCCATCATTGATTTCCGATGGTGAAACCACAGGCGAGTCTCAATCCCCATGATCTACGGTCATGTCAAATTGTGCCTGATACAGCCGGGCGTACGTTCCTCCCTGTTTCATCAACTGCGAATGGGGACCGACCTCAACGACCCGGCCACGGTCAATCATTACCAGCCTGTTAGACCGACGCAACGTGCTCAAACGATGGGCAATGACAATTGTGGTTCTTCCGCGAGTCAAGTTTTCAAGGGCCGACTGAATTTCGCGTTCGGCATCGGTGTCTACCGAAGACGTAGCTTCGTCTAGGATCAGGAGACGCGGATCGATCAACAACGCTCTGGCAATGCTGATCCGTTGCCGTTCGCCGCCCGAAAGAGACTGTCCGCGCTCGCTTACCAATGTATCGTATCCATTGGGAAGGTGGAGAATGAAATCGTGGGCGTTGGCGGCCTGGGCGGCTGCGATGATTTGCGACCGCGAAGCTTCGGGCTTGCCGTAGGCGATGTTATCGGCAATTGTCCCGTAGAATAGGAACGGCTCCTGTAACACAATTCCTATGCAACTGCGATATTCTTCCACCGGATACGATCGTATATCAACGCCATCAACTAAGATTTCGCCTTTGGAAACATCGTAGAAGCGACAAATGAGATTGACGGTCGTGGTTTTGCCCGCGCCGCTGGGGCCGACCAATCCTATCATTTCGCCCGGCTCGACTATTAAGTTCATGTCTTGCAATACGGGACGTGAGCCGTAGCGGAATTCCACATCGCGAAACTCGATTCGGCCTTCCAATCGCCGGGGATGGATGGGTTGCATGGGTTCAGGCACACTCGGCTCGCGATCGAGGATTGAAAAAATCCGTTGAGCACTGGCTCCCGCTCGCTGCATGGCAACCACAATGCGGCTGACGCCATCCATGCGACCGTAGAATCTGGCGATATACACCACGAAGAGATTCAGTCCGCCGATGGTCAGATCGTGTTGAAAGATGCGCCATGCACCGTAACCCCAAACAACCGCTAATCCCAACGAACTGAAAAAGCTTACAATCGGCTCGAAAAACGACCACAAGGCATTGACGCTGCAATTGGTTTGAAAGACGCGGTGGTTAGCCATACGGAACCGATTGATTTCGCGACGCTCTTGTGCAAATGCTTTTACCACGCGAATGCCCGAAATGGCGTCAGCCAGCACGCTGGTCATTTCACCCCACGCTCGCGAGGCCAACGCAAAGCCGCGATGCAGTCGGCGACGCACGCGATAGGCCAAAAAGAAGATCAATGGCAACGGCAGAAGAGTTGCCAAAGCCAATGACGGATCGATGGATAATAAGATCACGGCGGTCAATGCCAGCGACAGAATGTCGTTGGCAAAGTCAAGCACCGAGACCGACAAAAAAAGACATATCCGGTCGGTATCCGTGCTAACGCGAGCCATCAAATCGCCGGTTCGCTTGCCGCCAAAGAATTCCAAGGACAGTTTTTGCAGATGTTCATAGGTCCGGTCGCGAAGATCCGCGGCAATTCGCTCGCTCATCCAGGCCATGACACGGGTTCGCCCCCATGATAAAAGCCACGTCAGAATGGAAGCTCCGACAAAGCCGAGCAAAAACCACCAGACTTGTGAAAAGGAGATGCTGTCCAAATCTTTTGATGCCGGCACCAGCACATTATCAATGAGCGGTTTGGTAAGATAAGGCGGAATCAAACTTGCAATCGTGCCGACCACCATCAGGGAGAAACCCAGCAGAAGTATCCATTTGTGCGGCAGGGCAAAACCTGCCAACCGGCAAAGTGCGCCAAGTTCCGACTTGTCTTTTGACGTCTTGCCATTTGAATCTGCGGTTTTAGACAACTCGGCGGCCAAGTCACCGCTGGCAGGCTTCCCCTGACGCAATTGCTCAAATCGGGAGACAAAATGGTGGGCTAGCGACGCCCGGCCGATAGTAAATCGCCATTCCTTTGGAAGGTTTTCCGTATCACATATTTCTAAAATGCCGAGGCCCGTTTGTTCCTTCACCCGCATATTCTGGATCGTTGTTAGCGGGAATGATTGCAAGGACAATCCCTCCGGCGCATTTCTTCCATCCATTTCCGCCGAATCAACAGCAAGCAGTCTGCGGTTGGTGAGGACAAGAAGTCCTCGGGCATAACGAAGATTGTTGTTCAGGTCGAGTTCGAACCAACTGAGCGGTGATTCATCCGCAGCGAGTTGGGTTTCAACTATACCCCGGAAATCCGCCGGCAACCGTTTCCACGGGATTTCCGCGACCTTCATATCGCGGTCGCGTTTCAAACGAAAGGAATAACCTGCGAGTGGTCTCGGCATGTCGGCGGAATCTTCGTCAGATGCTTATGTGGAGATTGCCCAAGTATAAGGGGGGTAGGTTGATCGCAGCAAGCCCTTGGAAAATCGGCAGTCCAGGCGATACAACTTGCAACTCCATGTGAATCAAGCACTTATGTGCAGATCTGCCTCGTTTTCATTCCCCACAATGACTGCGAAAAGCCGCCTCGTCGAGAATGACAATCCCCTGCATCCGCAGAATCAACTTACTGCCTAGATTTTTGATTTGCCTATTGTATTTCCTACATAAGACAGTTATAAAAAGAATGGATATTACCAGTTTGCCGCGAGTAACACTCCCGCCCTGCTGTCCGGCATACCGCAAAAACCTTTCTCCCCAATTGAAGGTAGCGAGCAGTACGATGTTAATCTTGAAGCGAAAACAAGGCCGTTTACGAATCGGTTTGTTTCAGCGCTGCCGTGCAAAGAAACGGTGCCAGGGTTTTACGATTGTCGAACTGCTCGTGGTAATTGTGATTATCAGCATCTTGCTAGGGC
>CAZNMP010000228.1:0-5723 GCA_964573875.1 uncultured Planctomycetaceae bacterium
CGCCGGCATCATTCTGGCGCTGATGAGCGTGCCGATCATCGTGTCGGTGGGCGAGGATGCGTTGAAGGCCGTGCCGGACTCCTACCGCGAGGCCGCCCTGGCTCTGGGAGCCAGCCGCTGGGAAGTCGTCTATCGCGTGTTGTTTCCGGCAGCCAAAAATGGTTTGTTGGCCGCCGTGCTGTTGGGGGTGGGCCGAGCGATCGGCGAAACGATGGCCGTGCTGATGTGTACGGGTCATGCCGTGCAGATACCGCATAGTCTGCTGGATCCCATCCGCACGTTGACGGCCACGATCGCTTCCGAATTAGGCGAGGCCGTGGCCGGCGACGCCCACTATCGCGTGTTGTTCGTTATCGGATTGCTGCTCTTCGCGATTACGTTTGCCGTTAATCTCATCGCCGATCTCATTGTGAAAGGAATTCGCGGTGAGTCCAACTAATTCGATACCGGCGCCCTCGTCGTCTTCCACTCTTCCGCAAGAGGACAGGGGATGTTTGAATCCCTTTGCACCGTCGCCTTTGGAACGGCACAAAAAGGCCAAGGAAACCGCGGCCAAGATCGGTTTGGCCGTTATCACGGCGTCGCTGGTCGTGCCGGTATTGGCCATCATCGGCTATTTGCTGGTTAAAGCTTGGCCCGTGTTAAGCATTTCGTTCCTTCTCGAAAATCCGAAGAACTACATGACTGCCGGCGGCGTATGGGCGCCTCTGGTCGGCACGTTTTTCCTCGTCGTCATTTCACTATTAGCGGCTGCGCCGGTCGGCATTTTAGCGGGGGTGTATCTGAACGAATATGCCCGCGACAATTGGTTTACGCGCATCGTCAACCTGGCCGTGATGAATCTGGCCGGTGTGCCCAGCATCGTGCATGCTCTGTTCGGGGTCGGTGCATTTGTGCTTTTTGCGGGCATGGGCCGCTCGCTTTTGGCGGCGTCCTGCACGTTGGCCGTCATGACATTGCCGGTGATTATTACAAGCACGCGCGAAGCCTTGAGTTCGGTGCCGATGTCGTTCCGCGAGGCTTGTTGGAACATGGGCGCGACGCGATGGCAGACGATTCGCACCATCGTGTTGCCCAATTCCATCAGCGGCATCTTGACCGGCGTGATTTTGCAGGTGTCGCGCGCCGCCGGCGAAACGGCGCCGATCCTGTTCACGGGCGCCGTGTTTTTCACGCCAGTGGAGGATAGCGGTTTGGCGTCGTTTTTCCCTTACGGATTGCACGACCGCTGCATGGCGCTTTCGATGCACCTGTTTACCTTGGCAACGCAGGTACGAGGCGTTTCCGACGAAGTGCAATATGCCACGGCCGTCGTTTTGATCGGGCTCGTGCTGGCGGTTAACGCTTTAGCGATCGGCCTGCGGGTGTATTTGCGATCGTGGAAGAAATGGTAGGAAGATGGACGTTCACATCCAGTTTAAAAATGTGACGGTGAGCTACGGCGAGAAAATCGCGCTGCGCGATATTTCGCTCGAAATCCCCGAAAAGGAAAGTTTCGCCATCATCGGACCGGCTAACTCGGGCAAAACGACTTTTTTGAAGTGCATCAACCGCACCATCGACTTCGTCCCTCATGCCAAGGTCAGTGGATTGGTTTCCATCGATGGTGAGGATGTTTTTCAGATTCGCAACGTCTATGCCTTGCGTCGCAAGGTGGGCATGGTGTTTCCGCTGCCGGTCGGTCTTCCGCTGTCGGTCTACGAAAACGTGGCCTACGCTCCCCGCCGCGCCGGAATGCACGACCGCCGAGAACTTGACGTCCTGGTGGAAAAGTGCCTGCGCCAGGCTATGCTTTGGGACGAAGTGAAAGACCGACTTGATCTGCTCGGCACCAAGCTTTCAGGCGGACAGCAGCAGCGGCTTACTCTGGCTCGAGCATTGTCGTTGCAGCCGGAGATTCTCTGCCTTGACGAATTCTCGATCGCCATCGACCCTGTAACCACGATGCGGATCGAAGATATTTTACGAGAGCTGAAAAACGAAATGACCATCGTTTTGGTGACCAATCTAGTGCAACAGGCTCGCCGATTAGCCGATCGGACCGCATTTTTCAGTGATTCGCGATTGATCGAAGTCGGCGAAACGGAGACCATTTTCACCAAGGCCGCCAACCGACTGACACAACGCTATGTGACGGGCGATTTCGGATAATCCATGCAAGAAACACCCACACCATCGCCGGCCTACACCATCCAAGCCCGAGGGCTTAACCTCTGGTACGGTAGTTTTCAAGCATTAAGGGATGTTGAGGTCAACATCAAGCCGGGCATTATCACCGCGCTCATCGGTCCTTCGGGCTGCGGAAAAACGACGCTGCTGCGCTGCTTCAACCGCATCAATGAGCGCTACGGCAATGTTACGACCAAAGGCGAAGTCACCGTTTTGGGCAAGAACATCTATGACGACGACGTTTCGTTGAGCACTTTGCGCAAATCGGTCGGCATGGTTTTCCAGCGGCCCAACCCTTTGCCGATTTCGATCTATGAAAACGTGTTGTTCGGCGTTCGCACGCACACGTTTCGCCGCGAGTTTACCCGCAAGAAACTCGACGAAATGGTCGAAGAGTCGCTCCGCGAGGTGGAACTGTGGAACGAAGTGAAAGATCAACTGCGTCGCCGCGCCACGCATCTGACGCTCGAACAGCAGCAGAAACTTTGCATTGCCCGGTTGTTGCCGCTCAAGCCGCAGGTGATCCTGATGGACGAGCCTTGTTCGGCCCTCGACGCCGAGGGAATCGAGCGGATCGAGGACTTGATCGACGGACTGCGTGAAAAATACACGATCGTGATCGTTACGCACAACATGGCCCAGGCGCGGCGTTCGAGCCACGAATGCATCTTCATGCTCATGGGCCGCATCGTCGAACATTGCAACACGCTCGACATGTTCCTTAAGCCCAAGCATCCCGACACGGAAATGTACGTTCGGGGTCACTACGGGTAAGCCGAATAATTATCGAACCATCGGGCGGTATTTGAATGAGCGGCTGAAAAGCAGTGCTCCAACCGAATCGCATCCCATTCAAGACGGGGCAATCAACGCTCAGAGGTTATGAACATGCTTAAAGGTTATACGCTTCCTTTGACTCCGCGAGGCACATCCAGCTTGGCTCCCATGCCGCCTTGGCATTATGTCGGCACATGCTTGGCCGTCGAATACGAAGCGAATGCAGAGGCCGTCGCGTCGTTTCTGCCGCCGGGGCTTGATTTTCATTCTTCACGATGCGCCGTCTATTTTTGTGATTGGCAGTATTCCAGCGAGTCGGGCGAAGAGTATCTGGATCCTATCCGAAGTCAATATCGCGAGACGCTTTTGTTGATTTCGGCAACTTTCCAGGGCAATCCGTGCGCCTATTGTCCGCTCATTTGGGTCGATCAAGACGTTGCCTTGATGCGGGGGCTTACGCAAGGTTGGCCCAAACAAATTGGTTCAACCTGGATCACGCGATCTTTCGACATGCCCTCGAAAGCCGGCCCGATGGTCGGCCCCGGCGGCAAGTTTGGTGCCACTTTGGCCGCCAAAGACCGTCGCTTGGCCGAGGCGACCGTAACGCTGCGCGAGACAACGACGCAACTGCCGACGCCCAATTTTACCCGGGCCGTCAACATGCGTCATTTCCCGGAATTGGTGGCAGGACGGCACGACCGGCCTGCGGTCCATGAACTTGTGCAGCTAAAATCGCGCGACGTGCAGATCTCCACAATTTGGAAGGGCGAAGCATCGCTTCAATACTTTGACCATCCTTATCTGGAACTCTTTAGCTTGCGGCCTGAAAAAGTTGGCGTTGGCTACCGATTTTCCTTCGCCTTGACGGTGGATGATCTCCTGTTGTTGCAAGACCTTCGCGCATAGCTGCGGGCCTCTTGCCGTTCCAACGCATTTGTCCGAACCTCATCAGGCATCCTTGTGTCTTGTTGTTAGCTGAATATTATACTGATGCCGACGTTGCCAATGAGCTTTTTTTACCGCACACACGGCTGTTCCAGCCGAGTATGTCGGCTAAAATGCCGCACAACAGTTCATTAACAATGTAGGACGCAATCGTAATATCAGAAGGAGGTGTCACATGTCCAACATTCACGATTTACCATTTTTTTCGAGCCGATGAGCAAGCGACGGCGAGGTTTTCCGTCCGAGACAAAAGTTAAACAAGGGGTGCGAATCGTTCACGGCAATAAGGAACTGGTCGAAAAGCTTGGCAGAAACGATCTATGTCCATGTGGATCAGGCAAGCGGTTCAAGAAATGTTGCCTGAGATCCGGCCGATTTTGACGGCGTGGATCGGGACGATTACTTTTAGAGACTGAACAGAAAGCCCGTCCAGCATTCGTGCAGGGCGGGTTTTATATTTTCGGCTACTCTCCGGTTGCGGTCCGGTCATCACTCCGATGTGCTTCCTGCATGGTCCTTTGCAAACACAGCGGCATGGGTCCATCGCATCTGCGGCTGATCGACCATTTGGAAACCGACTTCCTTGGCCGTGGCCACCTCGTCGGCGAATTTTTTCCGGGAAACATGGATCGGCGGCTCGGCCAACAGCAGCTTGCCGCCTTGCTTTAGGCAGTGGAAAATTTCGCCCAACAATCGGCGTTGGTCGGGCACTTCATGGAGAACGGCAAAGATCAGGGCAAAGTCGACTTCCGCTTGAAACGCAATCCGATTCTGTTCGCACTTATGAAATTCAATGCGTGAAACCACCCCGGCCTTTTCCGCGCGCCGCCGAAGCATGTCGAGCATCTGCTGCTGAAGATCCACGGCCACGACTTTCCCCTGGTCGCCGACCATACGGGCCATGGGAATCGAAAACCACCCCACGCCGCAGCCGACGTCCATCACCGTCATGCCCGGTTTGACATAAGGCCCGACGATTTTTCGCGGATCATGTACAAAACGGCGGAACGGGGGATCAATCGTAAAGGGAACCGCCCACCAGGGACAAACATAAGCTATCATGCTTCTGTCCTGCCTGCTTAAGGATTGGAAGGTTTTTTCGCGACATCCGCTCCCGCGTTCTTCTTTGCTTGTTTCGCCTGCTCAACCTCGGCTTTCGCGGCATCCAGATCCTTACGAAGCTGTGCCACTTTTTCCTCGACTTTTGTTTTCAGGTCGGTATTTTCTTGCTCCAGCTTCTTAACCTTCGCGGCCAAAGCGGCCTTTTCCTGATCGAGCGTCTTCAGCCGGGTTTCATCATCCTTTTTGGCTTGCTTGGCTTTTTCAAGCTCGACCTTGGCGGTCTCGGCTGCCGTCTTTAGCTGAGCGGCATTTTCCGTGGTTTTGGTCTTCAAGCCGGCATTTTCCTGCTCGAGCTTCTTGACTTGAGCGGCCAAGTCGGTTTTTTCCTGTTCCAGCGTCTTCGTGCCGGCATCGGCGGTCTCCTTCGCCTGTTCTGCTTGCCGAATCTCGCTACGAGCGGCATCGAGATCCTTCTGGAGTTGTTGTGCCTTTTCCTTGGCCTTCAACAATTTATCGGTCTGATCCTTCACCTCGCCTACCTTGAGGTTATATTCGGACCGGCTTACGCAGCCGGAGACTCCAAGCATCCAGACCGAAAGTACGGCACATGCTAAAACTCGTTCCAGCATTGTCGGGACCATCGCATTGTTCCTTTCCATGGAATGCAACCATTGTATTAATATGATTTGAATTGGCGCTTGGCTTACGTTGTCGGTCGCCGTTGAAATAGACGGACACTGCCGGCGATGTCTTTCGGCAAAATCTTCGGT